>NZ_JBPGXM010000021.1:0-41912 GCF_056755495.1 Leifsonia sp. KNZ12-8B | reverse complement strand
CTCCCGGCCCACACGGCCGGGAGCGCCTCCCTTTTCCGTCGGCACGCCGGTGCAGCTGTGCGACGACCTCCGTTCTGCACCGGCACGCCGACCAAACTGCCGGGCGACCTCCGTTCTCCGCCGGCACGCCGGCGAAGCCGTCGGGCGACCTCCGCCGTCGGGTCGGCACGCCGGCGAAGCCGTCCGGCGACCTCCCTTCGCACCCGCAGCGCCGACCTCCCGCCGTCAGCCCCCGAACCCGGCCAGCAGCGCCGTGAGCACGCGGGTGAGCCGCGGCTCGACCAGCACGATCGCGTGTTGAAGGCGCGGATCGCTGCGGTAGAGCGCCTCCAGCTCAGGTCCGGGGGTCGCCATCTGCCACTGCGCGCCGGCCATGCTCGTCGCCGTCGCGATCACGTCGATGGACTGCAGCTCGGTCATGCCGGGGCGGAGGCGGCGGAGCTCGGCCGCGATGGCATCCACGTGCCCGTGCACCTCCAGCTTGAACGCGCGGACGGTCTCGACCGACACGTTGCGCTCCAGGTTCAGCGGGGTGTGCGCCAGCAGGTCGCAGAACAGCGGTCGGGCGACCAGCGTCCGGCTCAGGATGCCCGCCACCGCCGCCGGGGAGGCCGGCGGCGCGTCCGCGATGCCGGCCAGGGCGGGCAGGAGCTCGCCGCGCCACGCCGCCCACTCCTCCGCCGTGAGCCGCAGGAAGATCTGCTCGCGCGTCTCGAAGTAGCGCAGGAGCCCGGACTTGTGCATGCCGACGGCCTCGGCGATGTCGGTGAGGGTCACCTCCCGCGTCCCGCGGCGTTCCGCCTCCAGGCGCGCGGCGCGCAGGATCGACTGCTCCCGCTCGCGCTTGGCCTCTGCGGACCTCGCTCGCTCGAATCCCGTCTCCACGGAACCAGGTTAGCGCAACGCGGTTGCATTATTAACGAAACAGTGTTGTACTAACCGTCATGACAACTCTGACGTGGTTCATCACCGGCTCCTCCCGCGGCTTCGGCCGCGCTCTCACGGAGGCCGCCCTCACCCGCGGCGACCGCGTCGCCGCCACCGCACGACGACCCGAGCAGCTCGCCGACCTGGTCGAGCGGTTCGGCGACCGGATCCTCCCGCTCCCCCTCGACGTCACCGACGCCGATGCCGCGGCCGACGCCCTCCAAGCCGCCCGCGCACGCTGGCAGCGCATCGACGTGGTCGTGAACAACGCCGGATATGCGAACGTCGCCCCGATCGAGACCGGATCGCCGGAGGACTTCCGCACGCAGTTCGAGACGAACTTCTGGGGCGTCTACAACGTCTCGCGCGCGGCCATCCCCCTGCTTCGCGAGCAGGGCGACGGGCTCATCATCCAGTTCTCGTCGGTCGGGGGGCGCGTCGGCGGGTCGGGCGGCATCGCGTCGTACCAGGCGGCGAAGTTCGCGGTCGACGGCTTCAGCCGGGTGCTGGCGGCCGAGACGGCGCCGTTCGGGATCCGGGTCCTCGTGGTCGAGCCGAGTGGGTTCGCGACCGACTGGGCGGGGTCGTCCATGACGATCGACGACATCCCGGCCGGCTACGAGGAGACGATCGGCCGGATGAGCCGGATGCGCGAGAGCGGCGTCGCCGCCGGCGACCCGGTACGGGCGGCGGACATCCTGGTGCGCGTCGCACACGGCGACGACCTCCCGACCCACCTGCTCCTCGGGCGCACCGCGGCCGAGTTGGCGATCGCGTACTCCGAGCGGCAGCTCGCGGAGGCGACCCGCTGGCGTGAGGTCAGCATCTCGGCCGATGCGGTCGAGCCGTACCCGGTCGCACTCCCGGGCGAGCGCGCGTCGGCAGACGAGCGCGAGTCGGCAGAGAAGGTTGACACCGTTAGCTAATGCTATTAGCTTTACGGCTATGAATACTTCCATCGCTCAGCAGGTCCGCTTCCTGCAGCGCCCTGAGGGACGCGTCTCGTACACCGTGGAGGGCTCCGGCCCGCTCGTCGTGGCCGTCCCCGGGATGGGCGACCTCCGCTCCTCCTACCGGGAGCTCGTCGGCCCGCTGGTCGACGCCGGCTTCCGCGTCGCCGTCACGGACCTGCGCGCGCACGGCGAGTCCGACACCGGCTTCCGCACGTTCGGCGACATCGCGACCGGAGGCGACCTCCTCGCGCTGATCGAGGAGCTCGGCGGCCCGGCCGTCGTGCTCGGCAACTCGATGGGCGCGGCGGCCGCCGCATGGGCGGCGGCGGAGCGCCCGGACCTCGTGAGCGGGCTCGTGCTGTTCGGACCGCTGCTGCGCGAGCCGGCCATGGGGCGCGCGACCGTCGCCGCGATGCACGGCGCGTACCGGGTGCTGTTCCGCGCGCCGTGGGGCGCACGGGCCTGGGCCGCCTACTATCGCTCGGTGCTCAACCGCGGACGCACGGCGCCGTGGCTCGGCGAGCATGTCGCGGCCATCCGCGCGAGCCTCCACGAGCCGGGGAGGCTGCGCGCGTTCCGCCGTCTCACCCTCCAGCTGACGCACGCGGTGGTGGAGCCGCGCCTGCCGGAGGTGACGGCGCCGATGCTCGCCTTCGTCGGCGACCTCGACCCGGACTTCCGCGACCCGGCCGCGGAGGCCGACTGGCTGGAGTCGGTGGGCGCGGAGGTGGTCCGGGTCCCCGAGGCCGGTCACTACCCCCACGCGCAGCGGCCCGAGCTGGTGCTGCCGGAGACCCTCGCGTTCCTGGCCCGGCTCCGCGGCGAGGGTTGGGGAGGCGCCGAGGGTCGGGGAGGCGCGGGTGCCTAGGGCCGGGCTGACCGCGGCGGCGGTGACCGCGCTCGCGCTGGACGTGCTCGACGAGGGAGGCGTGACCGCCTTCGACCGCCTTACCCTCGCCGCCGTCGCGGGGCGGGCGGGCGTGGCGGTGCCGAGTCTGTACAAGCACGTCGCGTCGCTCGACGACCTGCGCCGGCGGCTGGCGGTGGAGGCTGTCGCCGAGCTGACGCGCGTGCTCGCGGCCGCGACCATCGGCCGCTCGGGGCCGGACGCCGTCCGTGCCGCCGCCACCGCCCTCCGCCGCTACGCGACCGAGCATCCCGGGCGGTACGCGGCGACGCAGGTCGCGGCGGACCTCGCCGACCCGGCCGATCGCGAACTGGCCGCGCGGGCGGAGGAGACGCTGGCGGTGCTGCGCGCCGCGCTGCGCGGGTTCGGGCTGCCGGAGGACCGGAGCGTGGACGCGATCCGCGTCTTCCGCAGCGCCGTGCACGGCTTCGTCGTCCTGGAGCTGAGCGGCGGCTTCGGGCTCCCCGACGATCTGGACCGCAGCTTCGACCTCCTCGTGGACACCGTCGTCGCCGGGGTCGCGACGTCGGCGGCGGCCTGAGAGGCACCGTCAGGAACGGAGGAGGGCGGGGCCTCCGCGCCGGCGTGTCGCGGAGGACGGAGGAGATTCCGGGTGGATGGGGAGGGGATGCCTCCGTTCGTGAACCAGGTCTCGGGCTACGCCAGGATGCGGCCGACCGACGCCATCGCGGCCTTCACCAGGGCGCCGCGGCCGCCTTCGAGCTCGTCGCACATCGTGGGCGAGACGGCCTCCTCCGGGGTCACCCAGGTGAGTTCGAGCGCGTCCTGCCGGGGCTCGCAGGTGCCGGTGACCGGCACGACGTAGGCCAGCGACACCGCGTGCTGCCGCTCGTCCGTGAAGGGAGAGACGCCGGGCAGGGGGAAGTACTCGGCGACCTGGAACGGGACGGGGCTCGCCGGCAGCAGCGGGAACGCCATCGGGCCGAGGTCCTTCTCGAGGTGACGGAACAGCGCCTCGCGCAGCGTCTCGCCGTACATGACCCGGCCGGAGACCAGGGTGCGGGTGATCTCGCCGACGGCGTTCGCGCGCAGCAGCACGCCGACCTCGGTGACCTGGCCGAGCCCGTCCACGCGCACCGGCACGGCCTCCACGTAGAGCAGCGGGAGCCGCCGCCTGATCTGCTCCAGCTCCAGGTCGCTGAGCCACGCCGGCCCGGGCTGGGGGCCGTCGCCGGGCAACGGGTCCGGGGTCGGATCGGGGTCGGGGGTGCGCACGCTCATGCCACCGATCTTAGGCACCCGACGGGCGACGGCCAGGGGACAGCCCGATCTGTGGATGGGGGCCACACGATCGGGGGCTGTGGAGATAACACCGAGGATGAGCACAATGGAGGGTGCCGTTCCCCGCTCCCGACCTCCACCTCGACCGCGACGCCGTCCTCTGGTCGGCGGGCGAGCGCGACCGCGAAGGGCGGCCGCTGCTCGTGCTGCTGCACGGCTACGGCTCCGACGAGGCCGATCTGTTCGGGATCGCGGCGTACCTCCCCCTGGAGCCGGTCATCGCCTCGCTCCGCGCTCCCATTCCCGAAGGCCCCGGCTTCGCCTGGTTCTCGCGGTTCACGAACGTCGTTGCCGACCCGCTCGCCGGCAACGCCGACGCCGCGGCGCGGGCGGTGCTGGAGTGGCTGGACGACCAGCCGGCCGTGCCGACGGGACTCCTCGGCTTCTCCCAGGGCGGGGCCCTCGCGCTGCAGCTGCTGCGTCTCGCGCCGGAGCGCTTCGACTACGCCGTCCAGCTCTCCGGCTTCGTCGTGCAGGGGTCCCAGCAGGGCGACGCCGAGCTCGCCGAGCGCCGTCCGCCGGTCTTCTGGGGGCGCGGCACGCTCGACGACTCCATCCCCGCGACCTCCCTCGACCGCACCAGCGACTGGCTGCCGCAGCACAGCGCGCTCGACGCGCGGATCTACGAGGGGCTGGGGCACGGCATCTCGCCGCTGGAGCTCGGCGACATCAGCGCCTTCATCCGCGACAACCTGCCGCGCTGAGCGCTCCCGCATCCCGCGGCCTACGAGAGCCCCGCCGTCGACCGGCTGGGATGCCCCTGACAGGCACCTGACAGTGTCGGTGGTCGGGGGCAGGATGGAGGGATGGGCGATGTGCTCGACCGCTTCTCCCCCGCGACCAGCGAATGGTTCCGCGGGGCCTTCGCCGCGCCCACTCCTGCACAGGAGGGTGCGTGGGAGGCGATCTCGCACGGCAAGCACGCGCTGGTCATCGCCCCGACCGGGTCGGGCAAGACGCTGGCCTCCTTCCTCTGGGCCATCGACCGGCTGGCGGCGCAGCCGCGTGATCCGGCGGCGCCTCCCGGCACGCGCGTCCTCTACATCTCGCCGCTGAAGGCGCTCGGCGTCGACGTCGAGCGCAACCTCCGCGCGCCGCTGGTCGGGGTGACGCAGACGGCGAAGCGGCTCGGCTCCGAGCCGCCGCACGTGAGCGTCGGCGTGCGCTCCGGAGACACGCCGTCGTCCGATCGCCGCGCCCTGGTCACGAATCCGCCGGACATCCTGATCACGACGCCCGAGTCGCTGTTCCTGATGCTGACGTCGCAGGCCCGCGAGACGCTGACCCAGGTCGAGACGGTGATCGTCGACGAGGTGCACGCCGTCGCCTCGACCAAGCGCGGCGCGCACCTGGCGCTGTCGCTGGAGCGGCTCGACAGCCTCCTCGCCAAGCCCGCCCAACGCATCGGTCTCTCGGCGACCGTGCGGCCGCCCGAGGAGGTGGCGCGGTTCCTGGGCGGGCGTTCGCCGGTGGAGGTCGTCGCGCCTCCCGCCGGCAAGCGCTTCGACCTGCGCGTGGTCGTCCCGGTCGAGGACATGAGCGAGCTCGGCACGTCGACGTTCGCGAGCGACAACGACGACGGGTCCGGCCCGCAGGCCGGGTCGATCTGGCCGCACGTCGAGGAGGCGATCGTCGACCGGGTGCTGGAGCACCGCTCCTCCATCGTGTTCGCGAACTCGCGTCGCCTCGCCGAGCGGCTCACGGCACGGCTCAACGAGATCTACGAGGAGCGGCTGCTCGGCGGCGACGTCTCCGAGCCGGCGGCCGAGGCGGGGGCGCAGCCGCGCCGCGCGCCCGCCGAGCTGATGGGCGGCGCGGGGCAGACGCGGGGCTCGCAGGCGGTGGCCGACCCGGACACCCTCGTGCTCGCGCGCGCCCACCACGGCTCGGTGAGCAAGGAGCAGCGGGCGCTCATCGAGGACGACCTCAAGTCCGGGCGGCTGCGGTGCGTGGTCGCGACCTCCAGCCTCGAGCTCGGCATCGACATGGGCGCCGTCGACCTGGTGGTGCAGGTGGAGGCTCCGCCCTCGGTGGCGAGCGGCCTGCAGCGGGTGGGCCGCGCCGGTCACCAGGTCGGCGAGGTGTCGCGCGGGGTGCTGTTCCCCAAGCACCGCGCCGACCTCATCCACTCGGCCGTGGCCACCGAGCGGATGACCGCCGGGCTCATCGAGACGCTGCGGGTGCCGACCAACCCGCTCGACATCCTCGCCCAGCAGACGGTCGCCGCGACCGCGCTGGAGCCGATCGACGCCGACGACTGGTTCGACACCGTGCGGCGCAGCGCTCCCTTCGCGACACTCCCGCGCAGCGCGTACGACGCCACCCTCGACCTCCTGGCCGGCCGGTACCCGTCGGACGAGTTCGCCGAGCTGCGGCCGCGCATCGTCTGGGATCGCGACACCGGCACCCTCACCGGCCGGCCGGGCGCGCAGCGGCTCGCCGTCACCAGCGGCGGCACCATCCCCGACCGCGGGATGTTCGGCGTCTACATGGTCGGCGAGAAGGCCAGCCGCGTCGGCGAGCTCGACGAGGAGATGGTGTACGAGTCGCGGGTCGGCGACGTGTTCGCGCTCGGGTCGACCAGCTGGCGCATCCAGGAGATCACGCACGATCGCGTGCTCGTCACGCCGGCGTTCGGCGAGCCGGGGCGCCTGCCGTTCTGGAAGGGCGACGGACTCGGACGGCCCGCCGAGCTCGGGCGCGCGGTCGGCGCGTTCATGCGCGAGGTGAGCGCGGCCTCCCCCGCCGACGCCGAGCTGCGCTGCGTGGAGGCCGGGCTCGACGCGTGGGCGACGAGCAACCTGCTCGCCTTCCTCGGCGAGCAGAAGGCCGCGACCGGGCACGTGCCGGACGACCGCACGCTCGTCGTCGAGCGCTTCCGCGACGAGCTGGGCGACTGGCGCGTCGTACTGCATTCCCCGTTCGGCATGCAGGTGCACTCGCCGTGGGCGCTGGCCGTGCAGGCGCGCGTGCGCGAGCGGTACGGCATCGACGCGGGGGCGATGGCGGCCGACGACGGGATCATCGTCCGGATCCCCGACACCGAGGCGCAGCCTCCCGGCGGCGAGCTCTTCGTGTTCGAGCCGCAGGAGCTCGACGAGCTGGTCACGACCGAGGTCGGCGGCTCGGCGCTGTTCGCCTCCCGCTTCCGCGAGTGCGCGGCCCGCGCGCTGCTGCTGCCCAAGTACAACCCGGGCAAGCGGTCACCGCTGTGGCAGCAGCGGCAGAAGGCCTCGCAACTGCTCGACGTGGCGCGCAAGTACCCGAGCTTCCCGATCATCCTCGAGACGATCCGCGAATGCCTCCAGGACGTCTACGACCTCCCGGCGCTCGACGACATCGCCAAGCAGATCGAGCAGCGGCGCATCCGGCTGGTGGAGGCGAGCACGGAGTCGGCCTCGCCCTTCGCCCGCTCGCTGCTGTTCGGATATGTCGCCGCGTTCATGTACGAGGGCGACAGCCCGCTGGCGGAGCGCCGGGCCGCCGCCCTGTCGCTCGACGCCGGTCTGCTCGCGGAGCTGCTCGGCCGCGCCGAGCTGCGCGAGCTGCTCGACCCGCAGGTCATCGAGCGGGTGGAGCGGCAGCTGCAGCGCCTCGACCCCGACCGGCGGGTCCGCGGAGTGGAGGGGGTCGCCGACCTGCTCCGGCTGCTCGGCCCGCTGTCGGTGGAGGAGGTCGCCGAGCGGTTGCAGGCCGAGGGGGCGGCCGCGGTGGTCGGTGCGCCGGACCGCGACGCTGGGAACGCGGACGCCGAGAGCGCCCACGCCGAGAGCGCCGACGCCGGGACCGCCGACGCCGAGCTCGCGCCTCCCGCCGCGGACGCCGCCACCGCCCGCGCGCACCTGGGCACCCTGGTCGATTCGCGGCGCGCTCTCGCGGTGACGATCGCCGGGGTCGAGCGGTTCGCGGCGATCGAAGACGCGGCGCGGCTGCGCGATGCGCTCGGGGTGCCGCTGCCGATCGGCGTTCCGGTCGCGTTCATCGAGCCGGTCGACGATCCGCTCGGCGACCTCGTCAGCAGATTCGCGCGCACGCACGGTCCGTTCGAGGTCGCCGACATCGCGGCGCGGTTCGCGCTCGGGCCGGCGATCGTCCACGACGCGCTGCGGCGTCTCGCGCACGACGGCCGGGTCGTCGAGGGCGAGTTCCGGCCGCACGCCCACGGCTCCGAGTGGAGCGACGCGGAGGTGCTGCGACGCCTCCGGCGGATGTCGCTGGCCGCGCTCCGGCACGAGGTCGAGCCGGTCGAGACCGCCGCGTTCGCGCGGTTCCTGCCCGACTGGCAGCACGTCGGCTCCACGCTGCGCGGGGTGGATGCCGTCGCCTCGGTGATCGAGCAGCTGGCCGGCGCCCGCATCCCCGCCTCCGCCTGGGAGTCGCTCGTGCTGCCGAGCCGCGTGGCCGACTACAGCCCGGCGATGCTCGACGAGCTGACGGCGACCGGCGAGGTCATCTGGGCGGGCGACGGCTCGCTGCCCGGCAACGACGGCTGGGTCAGCCTCCACCTCTCCGACAGCGCACCGCTCACGCTCGCCCCGCCCCAGGAGCACGACCCCGACGAGCTGCAGCGCGGCGTGCTGGCGGCGCTGTCGCGCGGCGGCGGCTACTTCTTCCGGCAGCTGTCCGACGCGGTCGGCATGGAGCGCGGCTCCGCGGTGGACGACTCCGCCCTCGAGACCGCGCTCTGGGATCTCGCCTGGTCCGGACTCGTGACCAACGACACGCTGGCGCCGCTGCGCGTGCTCACCGCCGGTGGCACCGCTGCGCACAAGCGGCCCCGGCAGCCGACGCGGTCGCGCATGTACCGCGGCCGTGCGGCGACCCGCTCGGCGATGGTCACGAGGATGGGGCCGCCGACCGTGGCCGGCCGATGGTCGCTGCTGCCCGAGCGCGACCTCGACTCCACGGTCCGGGCGCACGGGCAGGCGGAGACGCTGCTCGACCGGTACGGCGTCGTGACCCGCGGCTCCGTGATGAACGAGGGGACGCCCGGCGGTTTCGCACTCGCCTACAAGGTGCTGAGCGGCTTCGAGGAGACCGGCCGCGCTCGCCGCGGCTACTTCGTGGAGACGCTCGGCGCCGCCCAGTTCGCGGCCGGCGCGACCGTCGACCGGCTGCGCTCGTTCACGCGCGATCACACCCAGGAGCGGTCGTTCGAGGCCGTCGCGCTCGCGGCGACCGACCCGGCGAACCCGTACGGCGCCGCCCTCCCCTGGCCGGCCGTGCCCACGCCGGCGGGCGGGACGGAGGGCGGAACCGGTCACCGGCCCGGCCGCAAGGCCGGTGCGCTGGTCGTGCTGGTCGACGGCGAGCTGACCCTCTACGTCGAGCGCGGCGGCAAGAGCCTGCTGTGCTTCGTCGACCCGTCCGCCGAGGGACCGGAGGCCCAGGAGGCCGTCGCGGCGATGCGCGCAGCCTCCCGCGCCCTCGCCGCGCTCGTGACGTCGCGCCGGGTCGACAAGCTCGCGATCGAGACCGTCAACGGCGGTTTCGTGCTCGGCACCGCGCTCGGCGACGCGCTGACCGAGGCGGGCTTCACAGCGACGCCGCGCGGACTGCGGCTGCGGGGCTGACGGATGCCGGAGGGGGACACCGTCTACCGGGCGGCGCGGAGGCTGAACGACGCGCTCGCCGGTCGCATCCTGACCGCGACGGACTTCCGCGTGCCCGCCTACGCGACCGTCGACCTCTCCGGCGACCGCGTCGACGAGGTCGTGAGCCGCGGCAAGCACCTGCTGATGCGGGTCGGCGACCACACCATCCACAGCCACCTCAAGATGGAGGGCTCGTGGGAGCTGTACCCGCCGGGCGGGCGCTGGCGGCACCCCGCGCACCAGGCCCGCGCGGTGCTACGGACGGCCGACACCGACGCGGTCGGGTTCCTGCTCGGCATCCTGGAGGTGCTGCCGCGGGACCGCGAGGAGGAGGCGGTCGGCTACCTGGGCCCCGACCTCCTCGGCCCCGACTGGGATGCGGAGGAGGCCGTGCGCCGGGTGGAGGCGCATCCCGACGTGCCGGTCGCCGTCGCCCTGCTCGACCAGCGCAACCTCGCCGGGCTCGGCAACGAGTACGTCAACGAGCTGTGCTTCCTGCGCGGGATGCTGCCGACCCGGCCGGTGCGCGACGCGGACATCCCGGCGGCGGTCGCGCTCGGGCACCGGATGATCGTCGCGAACCGCAACCGTCCGGTGCGCGTCACCACCGGCGACACGCGGCGCGGGAGGACGAGCTGGGTGTACGGGCGCAAGGGGCAGCCGTGCCGGAGGTGCGGCACGCCCATCCAGCGCTCGGAGCTCGGCCGGACCGAGCTGGAGGAGCGCGTCACCTACTTCTGCCCCGTCTGCCAGACGTAGCGCCGCCGAGCCGCGCCGTAGCGCCGCCGCGAGACGCGCGAGGGGCGCCGTTGTGCCGGAATCCACGCGGAATAGCGGCAGAACGACGCCCCTCGGCGGCGTGGCGGACGCTTTACGCGGCGGCGGACTCCGAGTCGGACTCGGCGCGGACGGTCTCGAGGGCGCGCGACCAGGACTCGACCTGGTCGAACAGCGGGGTGAGGGCGGCCTCCTGCTGGGCGGTCGGCTTCAGCGCCCAGTTCTCGAAGTCGTGGGCGAGGCTCAGGCCGACGTGCGCGCTGACCGTCGCGACCTGCAGCTGCGACAGCACGAGACGCAGGTGCTCGACCGCGCGGGCGCCGCCGAAGACGCCGTAGCTGACGAAGCCGGCGGCCTTGTTGAACCACTCGGCGCCGACGTAGTCGATCGCGTTCTTGAGCGCGCCCGAGGTGCTGTGGTTGTACTCCGGCGTGACGAAGATGTAACCGTCGAACTCGTCGATCTTGGCCGCCCAGGCCTTGGTGTGCTCGCCGGCGTACTGGCCCATCGCGGCGGGCATCGCCTCGTCGAGGTGCGGGAGATCCCAGTCCTTGAGGTCGACGAGCTCGTACTCGGCGTCCGAGCGCTTCGCGGCGTGCTCGTACACCCAGCGGGCGACGGCCTCGCCGTTGCGTCCGGGGCGGGTGCTGCCGATGATGATGGCGATCCTGGTCATGTCAGCCTTTCGTGTCGGATGAAGTTGACGTGTCAACGTGTGCTGAACGCGGCCGGGCCGTCTCGCATTCCCACGTCGCTAAGCTCGTCGCATGTCCGCCCAGCCCGACCGCGGAGCCGACCGCCGCGACGACCGCTTCCTGCCCGCCGACGCGACCGAGGAGGAGCGCCGCCAGGCCGGCGACCGCCTGCGCGAGCGCATCTACGTCACGTTCACGGCCCTCGCGATCCTGATGGCGTTGAACGGGCACGGGGACGAGCTCGACCCGTCGTCGGTGCTCTGGACCCTGATCGTCTCGGTCGTCGGCGTGCTGCTCGCCGGCCTCGCCTCCGACCTGGTGTCGCACATGATCGCGCACAGCACGCTGCCCTCGGCGCGGGAGTTCCGGCACATGGTGGCCGTCGCCTCCCGCGCCCTCGGTGTGCTGGTCGTTCCGGTGATCGCGCTGGTGCTGGCCGCGACGGACGTGATCGGGATGCGCCCCGCCATGATCGCGGCGATCGTGTCGCTCATCGCCTCGCTGGCGGTGGTGGCGCGCATCGCCGTGTCGCGCACGGGACTGCCCGGCTGGAAGCAGCTGATCGTGCTCGCGGTGATCGTCGCGCTCGGTGTGCTGGTCGTGTTCGTGGAGTCGCTGGTCCACTGAGTCGCGCGTTCACCGAGTCGCTCATCCACCGCGTCGCACGTCCGTCGGGCCGGTGGTCACCGCGGCGCGTGGCGTCGGCGCGGCCCGTCCACCACGGGCTCCCGGTGGGCGCGTGCGAGGATGGCGGCATGGCCACCGCGCGCACCCGGCCCGACCCGCGCAAGCTCAGCGACGACGAGCTGCGGCTCTTCCATGAGTTCTATCTCATGCGCCGCGGGTTCGACCGCGCCCTCGACCAGCAGCTGCAGCGCGACGCCGGCATCTCGATCTCGGAGCTGGAGGTGCTGATGGCGCTCATCCGCTCCCCCGGGCGGCGTCTGCGCGTGCGCGACCTCGTCGCGGCGACCGGGTGGGAGAAGAGCCGCATCTCGCACCAGGTGACGCGGATGGAGGCGCGCGGCTTCGTCGAGCGGCAGGATTGCGCGGAGGACCGCCGGGCCAGCTGGATCCACCTCACCGGCGACGGGCGACGTGTCGTCGTGCGGGTGCTCCCTGAGCACACCGCGACCATCCGCCGCATCCTCTACGACGCCCTCAGCCCGGAGCAGCAGGACGAGCTGCTCGCCATCTCCACCCGCATGACGGAGGCGATGAGGCGCGAGGAGGGGTCGTCGACCGCGCCGACCGACGCCGCCGACTGAGAGCGGCGCCGGGAATTGCTGGTGATTCGTCGGGAACGCGCTCGGAAACCAGGGCGTTCGCAGGATGCTCCCTCTAGCGTTTCCGTGTGAGACGCCCGACTGATCCCGCCGCCTCCGGCCCGAACGCCGGCCGCGACGACTCCGTCGACCCCGCGACCGCGGTGTTCGGACGGGTGCCAGACGCCGACCCGCGCCGTCCCGTGCGCGCGACCCGACCCGCGACGCGGGTGCCGTCCGGCGCGGGCGCCGGGGCAGCCGCCGCGGGGAGCGGAGCAGCAGGGCACGGCTCGGCCGGCTCGCCGTTCGACGACCTGGGGCTCGGCTCGGGTTCGGGCTCCGGTTCCGGTGACGGCGGCGGCCGGGGCGGCGGCCGCGGCGGCGACGGACGCGGCGGCGACGGAGGCGGCGACGACCGCACCCCGCCTCCCGGCGGCAAGCGCCCCCGGCGGCGGCGGACCAAGCGCATCGTCGCGTGGACGGCCGCCGCGCTGGCCGTGGTGCTCGTGGTCGTCGGCGGGTACGCGGCGTACAGCTACTTCCGCTTCGTCGGCGGCGTGAGCCACGTCGACGTGATCAGCAAGAAGGGGAACGACGTCGACGGGCAGGACCAGAACATCCTGCTGGTCGGCGACGACCACCGCCCGGACAACGCGACCCCCGAGCAGCTCGCCCAGCTGAGCACGACCGACGACGGCGGCAGCACCAACACCGACACGATGATGATCCTGCACCTCCCGGCGGACGGGAAGTCGGCGACGCTCATCTCCCTCCCCCGCGACTCCTGGGTGGAGGTGCCGGGCCACGGGATGAACAAGCTCAACTCGGCCTTCTCGCTCGGCGGCGGGGCGAGCGACCCGACCGCGGGGGCCAAGCTCCTCATCGACACGGTGCAGAACCTCACCGGGCTCTCGATCGACCACTACGTCCGGATCTCGCTGCTCGGCTTCTACACGATCGCCGACGCGCTCGGCCCGGTGCAGGTGTGCCTCAACGAGGCCGTCGACGACCCGTACTCGGGCGCGAACTTCCCGGCCGGGGTCTCGACGCTGAACGCGCAGCAGGCGCTGTCGTTCGTGCGGCAGCGGCACGGCCTCCCGCGCGGCGACCTGGACCGGGTGGTGCGGCAGCAGTACTTCCTGTCCGTGGAGGCGCACAAGTTCCTCTCCGCGGGCACGCTGCTCAACCCGGCCAAGCTGACGAAGGTGCTGGACGCGGTGAGCGGCTCGCTGGAGACCGACCCCGGGCTCAACTTCCTGCAGCTGGCGGCGCAGATGCAGGGGCTCACGGGCGGGAAGATCCAGTCGGCGACCATCCCGATCTCCGGCACGCCGACCATCGACGTGGACGGCGACGAGATCTCGGTGGTGGAGGTCGACACCGCCGCGATGCCGGCGTTCATCCAGAGCCTGATGGGAACGCCGAGCGACTACGAGAAGGCGACCGCGGCGAAGCCCGCCGACACGACCGTGACCGTGCTCAACGGCGGCGGGGCGGACGGCTCGGCGACGACCGGGACCCAGACGCTCGCCGCCGCCGGGTTCCAGACCGGCACCCCGGGCGACGCCGACACGACGGCGACCACGACCATCCAGTACCCGAAGGGTCAGGAGGCGCAGGCCAAGGCGGTCGCGGCGTTCGTGCCCGGCGCGGGCGTGCAGGAGACGTCCTCGGTCAGCGGCGTGACGCTGGTGCTCGGCGAGGACGGCCTCATGCCGGCGGCCCCGTCGGCCGACGCAGGGTCGGCGCCCGCTCCGGCTCCTGCCGCGACCCCGACCTCCCCGGCCCAGTCGTACTCCGACCAGGTCTGCATCAACTGATACGCCAGCCGCCGAGTACAGGAAATATGTCGCTCTCCGGGCGGATCCGCGACATTTTTCCTGTGCTCGGCGGCTAGCGGCGGGGGTCAGTCGAAGAGGCGGCGGAAGACGTTCGTGTCGGCGAGGTCGATGAGCTCGTCGCCGCGGCCCGACATGATCGTGCGCAGCGCGTAGAGCGTGAAGCCGCTGACCTGCTTGGCGGTGATCGCCGGCGGGATGCTCAGCTCCTGCCGCGCGGTCACCACGTCGACGAGCGCGGGGCCGTCGTGCGCGAACGCCTCGCGCAGGGCGTCCTCGAGGTCGTCCGGCTCCTCCACCCGGCGGCCGTGGAGGCCGATGGCCTGCGCGACCTGCGCGAAGTCCGGGTTCTCGAGGCCCGTGCCGTAGTTCACGAAGCCCGCGGCCTTCATCTCCACCTCGACGAAGTTCAGCGAGGAGTTGTTGAAGAGCACGATCTTCACCGGCAGCCGGTTCTGGCGGAGGGTCAGCAGCTCGCCCAGCAGCATCGCGAGGCCGCCGTCTCCGGCGAGCGCCACGACCTGGCGGCCGGGGAAGGCGGTCTGGGCGCCGATGGCCTGGGGCAGCGCGTTCGCCATGGAGCCGTGCGTGAACGAGCCGATCAGGCGCCGCCGGCCGTTCATCTTCAGGTAGCGGGCCGCCCACACCACGGGCGAGCCGACGTCGGGGATGAAGACCGCGTCCTCGCTCGCCAGCTCGCTGACCAGCCTGGCCACGTACTGGGGGTGGATGGGCTGCCGGTTGCGGTCGTTGACCGCCAGCTCGTCGAGGCTCTTGCGTGCCTTGGCGTAGTGGGCGGTGGAGGCGTCGAGGTGCTTGGTGTCTGTGCGGGCTGTCAGCAGCGGCAGCAGCGCCTGCACCGTGTCCTTGACGCTGCCGACGAGGCCGAGGTCGAGCGGTGTGCGGCGGCCGAGCACCTCGCCGCGGATGTCGACCTGGACGATCTTCGCCTTCGACGGGTAGAACTGCGGGTACGGGAAGTCGGTGCCGAGCATGAGCAGCGCGTCGCACGCCTCCATCGCCCGGTAGCCGGAGGAGAACCCGAGCAGCCCGGTCATGCCGACGTCGTACGGGTTGTCGTACTCGACGAACTCCTTGCCGCGCATGGCGTGCACGATCGGCGCCTGCAGCGCCTTCGCGATCGAGATCAGCTCGGAGTGCGCGCCCTCGACGCCGGCCCCCGCGAGGATCGTCACCTTGCGCGCGGCGTTGAGGATGTCGGCGGCGGCCCGCAGCTCGCCGTCGGACGGGCGCGTGACGCGGGGCGCCTCGACGATCGGGGCGGACTTGCGGCGGCCGGCCGCGTCGGCGAGGAAGATCTCGCCCGGGACGACGATCACGGCGACGCCGCGCTTCTCGACCGCCGTGCGCATCGCGATCTCGAGGATGCGCGGCAGCTGCTCCGGCCGGCTGATGAGCTCGGTGTACACCGACGCCTCGCGGAACAGCTCCTGCGGGTGCGTCTCCTGGAAGTAGCCGGTCCCGATCTCGGCTTGCGGGATCTGCGCAGCGATGGCGAGCACGGGGACGCGGCTGCGGTTCGCATCGTAGAGGCCGTTGATGAGGTGCGTGTTGCCCGGCCCGCAGCTGCCGGCGCACACCGCCAGGCCGCCCGTGAGGGCCGCCTCCGCGGAGGCCGCGAACGCCGCCGCCTCCTCGTGCCGCACCTGCTCCCAGGCGACGTCCCCCGAGCGGCGCAGCGCGTCGGTGAAGCCGTTGAGAGAGTCGCCGGGGATCCCGTAGACGCGGTTCACCCCCGCATCGTGAAGGATCTCGACGATGGTGTCGGCGACGGTGGGCATGGGCGTGCTCCTCTCGGTGCGGTTCTGCTCGTTCAGGCGTGCTGATGGCAACGCTACGCCGGGATGGGACGCCACGTCCGCTTCCTGGACGAACGTTCACCGCGCCCCGAGGAACGGTGGGTTAACGTGTGACCGTCCCCTCCGCCCCTTCACGCCCCCGGGAGTCACATGGTCAAGCAAGCCCGCGCCCTGGTCACGCGGGAGGCGATCGTCGCGGGGGCGGCGGAGGTGTTCCGCCGCCGCGGCTACGGATCGGCGTCGGTGGCCGAGATCGCGGCCGAGTCGGGGATGACGAAGGGCGCGCTGTACTTCCACTTCACCTCGAAGGACGACCTCGCCCGCGCGGTGATCGAGGAGCAGCACCGCCGCACGATGGTGGCCGTCGCGGCGACGCTCGAGGAGGAGCGGCCGGCGCTCGAGACGATGGTGCTGCTGTGCTTCGGGCTGGCCGAGCAGCTGCAGGCCGACCCGGTGGTCCAGGCGGGCATCCGGCTCACGACGGACGTGTCGACGTTCGAGCGGCCGGTGGCCGACCCCTACCGCGACTGGATGCGCACGCTCGCGGAGCTGACCCGCCGCGGGATCGCGGAGGGCGACCTCCGTCCCGACGTCGACCCCGACATGTTCGCGCGCTTCCTGTCGCCGGCGTTCACCGGCGTCCAGCTCGTCTCGGAGACGCTCACCCACCACGCCGACCTGCTGCAACGGGTGCGCGAGCTGTGGGTGTTCGTGCTGCCGGGGATCGTCGCGGCGGGTCGCGAGGAGGCGCTGCGCGGCCTGCCGGAGACCGCGGGCGTCTCCCGCTAGACTGAGCCCCCGAGGGGACCGTCGAGCACCGGCGGCAGCAGTACCGGGGAGGGTCTCGTGGCGGCACGCACGAAGAAGCAGACGCGGCGCGCCGTGATGCGCCTGGTGTACATCGACTTCTGGTCGGCGCTGAAGATGTCGTTCCTCGTGAGCCTGATCGTCGCCGCGATCACCGTCGTGCTGATGCTGCTGCTGTGGACCGCGCTCGAGCGGCTCGGACTCGTGCAGACCGCCCGCGACCTCCTCGAGGGCATCGCGGGCGACCAGGGCGCGGCGCTCGTGGCCGACCTGACCTTCCCGAACGTGATGACCTTCACGCTCGTGGTGGCCGTGCTGGAGCTGATCGTCGTCTCGGCGCTCGGCGCGATCGCCGCCGCGCTGTTCAACCTCGCCACGCACGTCGTGGGCGGGTGGAAGGTCACGTTCGGGAGCGACTGACCTCGCCGCCGCGGCGGTCCTCGCTGCTGAGGCCCTCGCGGCCGAGGCTCTGCAGGCCGCCGACCAGCAGGTCGATGCCGAACGCGAACGCGGCCGCCGGGTCGGCGTCGATCGCCGTGGCTGCTCCGTCGGCCAGCACGCCGAGGCTGTCGTACTGCAGGCGCTGCTGCTCGTGCGAGACGTGGCCCAGCACGAAGTGCAGGAGGGCCGTCGCCGCGCGCCGGGCCGTCTCGGCGTCGTAGCCGCCCGCAGCGACCGCCGCGGTGAAGCGGTCGAGCGGGGCGGCGGCGCCGAGGCCCAGCGCGAAGGTGCTCGACACGACCTCCGCGCCATCGCGGTAGGCGAGCAGCGCGTCGCGGAGGCCGGCGGCCTCGGCCCGGACGGCGTCGCTCCACGCGAGACCGTCCGTCGGGCGGGCGGCGCGGGCGACGATGCGATCCGCGAGCTCGGCGAGCAGCGTCTGCTTGTTCGGGAAGTGGTGGTAGAGCGCGCTCGGCTGCACGTCGAGGGCCGCGGCGAGGCGGCGCATGGTGAGGTCGGGGAGGCCGTCGTCGTCGAGGATGCGGAGCGCCGTGCGCGCGACGTCGTCCCTGGTGTGCCTGCGGCCGCTTTCGTTCGACGCCATTCCCCCACTATAGTGAACGCCGTTCAGGTGAACACCGTTCAGGTAAGGATGCTCATGACCGACTCCCCCGCTCCCGCGGCGTCCGCCGCGCCGGCCGCTCCCGCCGCGGCCGCGCCCGCTCGCCGCCTCGACGCGACGGACCTCGCCCGCGTCGCCGTCTTCGCCGCCATCGTGGCCGTGCTCGGCCTGCCCGGCGGCCTCAGCGTCTTCGGCTCGGTGCCGATCACCGCGCAGACGCTCGGCGTGATGCTCGCCGGCGCCATCCTCGGGCCGTGGCTCGGCGCGCTGTCGATGGCGGTGCTGCTCGCGCTCGTCGCCGTCGGCCTCCCGCTGTTGGTCGGCGGACGCGGCGGCATCGCGGTCTTCGTCGGACCGAGCGGCGGCTACGCGCTCGGCTGGATCGCCGGCGCGCTGG
This sequence comes from Leifsonia sp. KNZ12-8B, assembly GCF_056755495.1. NCBI lineage: Bacteria > Bacillati > Actinomycetota > Actinomycetes > Micrococcales > Microbacteriaceae > Leifsonia > Leifsonia sp. KNZ12-8B. The sequence continues at coordinate 23,567 of NZ_JBPGXM010000021.1, read as the reverse complement.
TCATCGGGCTCATCGTGCACGCCGCACACCGCAAGCCGGTGTGGTGGCGGACGTTCCTCGGCATGCTGGTCGGCGGCGTGCTCGTGATCTACGCGGTCGGGATCCCGTGGCAGGCGGCCGTGACGCGCCTCCCGCTCGGTGAGACCGCGCTGACCAGCCTGGTGTTCGTGCCGGGCGACCTGGTGAAAGCGGTGCTCGCGACTCTCATCGTCATGACGCTGGTGCGGGCCTACCCACGGGCGTTCCGCCGCACGTGGAGGACGCGGGCGGCGTGACGGCGCAGCCCCCGGCCTCGGTGCCCGGAGCGGCCATCGAGCTGGTCGACGCCTCCGTGCGCCTCGGCGACACGGAGGCGCTGCGCCCGTCGAGCCTCGCGGTCGACGCGCGCACGATCGCGGTCGTCGGGGAGAACGGCTCGGGCAAGTCGACGCTCGCGCGCCTCCTGGGCGGGCTCGTGGCGCCGACGGGCGGGCGCGTGCGGGTGCTCGGACTCGACCCCGTACGGCAGGCCGCCGAGCTGCGGCGCCGCGTCGCGGTCCTGTTCAGCAACCCCGATGCGCAGATCGTGATGCCGACGGTCGCGGAGGACGTGGCGTTCTCGCTGCGCTCCGAGCGCCTCCCCCGGGCCGAATCGGCCGCCCGGGTCGCGCAGGCCCTCGACCGGTTCGGGCTGGCCGGGCTGGCCGAGCGGTCGGCGCACGAGCTGTCCGGCGGCCAGAAGCAGCTGCTCGCGCTCGCGGGCGCGTTCGTCCGCCGGCCCGACCTCGTGATCGCCGACGAGCCGACCGCCTACCTCGACGCGCGCAACGCACGACGGGTGGCCGACCACCTCCTGGCCGACGCGGGCCATCGGCTGGTGCTCGTGACGCACGACCTGGCGCTGGCCGCGCGCTGCGACACCGCCGTCCTCGTCGCCGACGGCCGGGTGGCGGCGGTGGGCGAACCCGCCCGGATCGTCGACGCCTACGAGGCGGCCCTCGCATGCTGAGCCTCTACCGGCCGGGCGACGGCCTCCTCCACCGGATGCCGGCCGGCCCGAAGCTGCTGCTCATCCTGGTGGTCGTGCTGGCGGTCTCCCTGCTCCCCTCCACATGGTGGGCGGCAGGCGTCGCGGCGGCCGTTGCGCTCGTCGCGTATCCGGTCGCGGGGCTCGGGCTGCGGGAGCTGGGCCGCCAGGTCGTCGCGGTGCGCTGGCTGATCGTCGTCACGCTCGGGTGCCAGCTGCTCTTCCTCGGGGTGGAGGCCGCGGTCGCGAACACCGCGCGGGTGACGGCGGCGGTGGTGCTCGCCGGCCTGCTGGTGCTGACGACGCGGGTCACCGACCTGCTCGACGCGGTCGAGCGCGGCCTGGGTCCGCTGCGGCGCCTCCACCTCGACCCGCAGCGGGCAGCGCTGCTGCTGACGGTCACGCTCGGAACGGTTCCGGTGCTGGCGCGGCTCGCGGGCGAGGTGCGGGAGGCGCAGCGGGCGCGCGGGGGCCGCGCGAGCCTCCGGACCTTCGCCGTGCCCTACCTCGTGCTCGCGCTGAAGCACGCCGACCAGCTGGGCGACGCGCTGGCCGCCCGGGGTGTGCGATGAGCGCGGCGGGCGGGCCGGTCGCGGGCGGCCCGGTCGCGGGCGGGCCGGTCGCGGGCGGCCCGGTCGCGGGCGGCCCGGTCGCCGGCGGCCCGGTCGTGCACGGGCCCGTCGTGGATGACGAGACCCGCTGCATCCACTACCGGTCGCCGCTCGACGTGGTGGCGATCCGCTTCGCCTGCTGCGGCGAGTACTACCCGTGCCACCTCTGCCATGCGGAGACGACCGGGCATCCGGCCGCGCGATGGCCGGCGTCGGCGCGAGAGGAGCGTGCCGTGCTGTGCGGCGTCTGCCGGACCGAGCTGACGATCGCCGAGTACCTGGGCGTCGACGGCTGCCCGGCCTGCGGCGCCGCCTTCAATCCCGGCTGCCGCCTCCACACCCACCTGTACTTCGAGGTCTGACCCGCACGCGCTTCGCGTGGGCCGCCGGGTCAGGACCGGACCGCGAGCAGCCCGAGGTCGCGCAGGCTCTCGGCGGTCTCCACGATGGTGCGGACCACCGGGCGGGGGCGCAGGCCCAGCTCGCGCTGTGCCCGCTCGTTGTGGATGACCAGGGGCGCGGGCTCCTCGCCGGGCAGCTCCTCCGTCGGCACGCGGTCCGCGAGAGCGCCGAGCTCGGTGCGCAGCACGTTCGCGACGTCGAGGAAGGTCATCGTCGGACCGTCGGCGAGCACGAGATACCGCTTGCCGGCGGCGTGCGGGGCGGACATCGCGGCGAGATGGGCCGCCGAGACGTCCCGCACGTCCGCGATGCCGAACCGCTGGCGCGGCACCGCCGTCATGGTGCCGTCGAGCATCCCGGTGAACACGGCGAGCGACGATCGCGCCGAGGCCGTCAGGGTCGGCCCGGCGATCCACGTGGGGTTGAGGGCGACGAGCTCGAGGCCGCCGCCCTCCCGCTCCACGAAGTCCCACGCCGCCCGCTCGGCCACCGCCTTCGACAGCGGGTAGGCGGGGAGGCCGGGCGTCGCGGGGTCGGTCCAGTCGCTCTCGTCGTAGTCGCGCACCGGCTTGGGCGAGTAGCCCACCGCGGCGAACGACGACGTGAGCACGACGCGGCGGGCGCCCGCGTCCCGCGCCGCGCGCAGCACACGCAGGGCGCCGTCGCGTGCGGGGACGACGACCTCGTCCGGCGCGGCGGTCAGGATCATCGGCGACGCGGTGTGGTGCACCTCCTCGATGCCCGCGAGCGCGGCGGCCCAGCCGCCGTCCTCGGTGAGGGAGGCGGCCGCGAACGACAGCCCGGCATCGTCGACGCCGGCCCGGCGGACGGCGGCACGGACCTCCTCCTCCCGATCGAGCGAGCGGACGGTGGTGCGGACCGCGGTCCCGCGGGCCAGCAGGTCGGCGAGGAGCCGGGTGGCGAGATAGCCCGTCCCGCCGGTGACGAGGACGGTCGGGGTGTCGGTGGTGGTCATCGGAAGGTCTCCTCGAGTCGGGGAAGGATGGTGTCGAGCTCGTCGTGCGCCCTGGCTTCGGCGGCGGCGTCCTGGCGATCGCGGGCGTCCCAGAGGGCGGCCTTCACGCGCAGGTAGTCGAGGTGCACGTGCAGCACCGCGAGCTGTGCCTCGACGCGCTCGGCGTGGCGGAGCAGGATGTCGCGCTGCTCCCCCGCCGCCGCGCGGCCGCGCCTCCGGTTCGCCTGGTAGCGGCGCATGTCCTCGATGCCGACGCCCATCGCGCGCAGGCAGGCGAGCACCTGGGCGGCGTCGAGGTCGCCCTCGCCGTACCGCCGGTGGCCGCTGCGCTCGTCCCGGGCGATCGGGCCCAGCAGGCCGACCTCCTCGTAGTAGCGCAGCGTCGGCTCGCTCAAGCCGCTCTGCCGCGCGACGTCCTGGATGCTCAACGTGGTCATGTCCCCATCAGAACAGACCTCAAGCGCTTGAAGTCAAGCGGGGATCGTGACGACCACCTTGCCGCGGGCGCGACCGGCGCCGAGGTGCTCGATCGCCTCCGCGGTGCGCTCCAGCGGGTAGACCGTGTCGATGACCGGCCGGATCGAGCCGGCCCGCCAGAGTTCTACGAGCGCACGCTCGTCGTCGGCGTTCTCGCGCGACACCAGGCCGACGAGACGCTGGCCGGTGAGCGCGTTCAGCATCCCCGCCGCGGCCGTGCGCTCGATGCCGCCGGTGAGCCGGCCGCCGGCCTCCCCGCCGACCAGCACCACGGATCCGGTGGGCGAGAGGATGCGACGGAGCGCCCGCAGCGGACGGTTGCCGGCGGTGTCGATGATCGCGTCCCAGACCCGGCCCAGGGCGAGCACGTCGGTCGTGGCGTAGTCGATCGTCTCCTCGGCTCCCAGGTCGCGCACGAGGCCGGCCTTGGCCGCGCTGCACACGCCGGTCACCCGGGCGCCCTCGGCGACGGCCAGCTGCACGGCGTAGTGCCCGACGCCTCCCGCCGCGCCCAGGATCAGCACCCGGTCGCCTGCCCGGAGCCGAGCGGCGCGGACGGCCTGCAGGGCGGTGACGCCGGAGATCGGGAGCGCCGCCGCCTCCACCGCGCCGAGACCGTCGGGTCGCGCGACGAGGTCAGCGGCCTTCACCGCGACGTACTCGGCCAGGGCGCCATCGGCGGAGCCGAGCACCGGCTCGCCCGTGCCCTCGACCGTGCCCGCGAAGGCCATGCCGCGGATGCGCGACTTCGGGCCGCGCATGCCGAGGCCGATCGCCCGCATCAGGTACGGCCGCCCGGTCGTGAGGTGCCACGTGCCCGCGTCGACGCCCGCCGCCTCCACCCGCACCAGCACCTCGCCCTCGCCGGGCACCGGAACCGGCACCTGCTCCACGCGGAGCACGCTCGGCGGGCCGTACACATCCTGGGTCACCGCTCGCATCGTCGTCATGATCGCCTCTCCTCGGCTCTCGGATCCGCCCGCTCGGACGGTGTCAGTGCTCGGGATACTGGAACACGTCGTCGAGCGGTACCCCGAAGACCCGCGCGATCTGGAACGCCAGCTCGAGCGACGGCGAGTACCGCCCCTGCTCGATGGCGATGATGGTCTGCCGGGTCACGCCGACCCGGTCGGCGAGCTCGGCCTGCGTCATCTCTCCGGCGCCGAACCGGAGCGAGCGGATGGAGTTCGTGACCCGCGTCGGCTTCACCACGCGGGCATCCCCTTGCGGTAGGCGACGAGGGTGGCGATCGAGCCGACCACGGCCGAGAGCACGAAGGCGAGGTAGACGGCGTTCGCGATCCAGAACCACGGCGCCTCGAACAGCGCGAGCACGAGGGCGGCGCCCGCACCGATGACCACGAAGGCCTGGCCGATCCGCTCGCCGAACGCCTTCACCTCGCGGTCGCGCTGGTCGCGCTTGTCGGCCTCCCTGCGGTTGCCGGCCGCGACCACGATGCTCGCGAGGATGTTGACGACGATCGCACCGCCGACGGTCCACAGCAGCAGCGGGACGTAGGCGCCGGGCCCGAGCGCCGCCAGCAGGATCAGGTAGACGGCGTAGCCGAGGACCGCGGTCACCAGGAACACCCAGGAGTTCTTCTCGTCGTACGACACCGCACACCTCGCATGTCAAAAATTCTGTACATGGCGAGTGTAAAGCGGCGCTGACACCGTGTCAAGAATTTCTTACACGCCCTGCCGCCGTAGCCTGCATCGAGTTGGCGCAACACGCCGCCTCCCGGAGGGGCCGGACGGCGTGTCCTGACAAGTCGATGACGGAAGGCGCGGGAGCGGAGGGGCGAGACGGCGTGTCGTGACAAGTGGCCTCGGCGAGCGGGCGCCCTCACCGAGTTGGCGCAACACGCCGCCTGGCGGAGGGGCGAGACGGCGTGTTGTGACAAGTCGGTGACGGAAGGCGCGGGGGCGGCGGCGCGGGGGCGGCGGCGCGGACGCCGAACGGCCGCCCGGCGGGAGAGGTCCCGCTCCGACGGCCGTCCGTGGGGGTCGGCTCCGGGTCAGTGCCCGAAGAGCCAGCCCAGGATGTTGCCGATCGCGTCCACGATCCAGTCGATCAGACCGTTGCCGTTGCCGCTGCCGTGGCCGTTGTCGGCCTTGACCTTGATGGTCGTCCAGCCGATGACGTCGTTCTGGGCGTCCTGGACCGACAGCTTGTGGGTGCCGTTGCCGACATCCTTCGGGAGGGTCAGCGTCAGCACGCCGTCCGCCGGGACCTGCACCCAGCCGCCGCCGATGTTCTGCGGCTTCGAGTATGCCCAGACCGAGACCCACTGGCCGGCCAGCTTCGTGCCGACCGTCACGCGGATCTGCTCGCCGGGGCGGTAGGTCGCCTTGTCGGTGCTGACGAGACCCTCCAGGGCCTTCTTCAGCGCCGACTCCTTGGCGGCCTTCGGGTCCTTCGTCGGCTTCGGGTTGCCCGGCTCGGCGGCCGCCACGGTGAGCGGCACCTGCACGGTCGTGCCCGTCGGCGTGGCCCGCAGCACCAGGGTGCTCGGGCCGGCCGCGTCGGCCGGGACGGTGACGGTCACCGTCGCGGTGCCCGCCGCGTCCACCGCCGCCGTGCCGAGGGAGGCCGAGCTGCCCTGCCAGGTCAGCTCCAGCGCGGTGTTCGCCGGGCTGCCGAGGGAGGTCAGGTTGAGCCCCTTCACCTGGAACGAGACCTGCTGGCCGCGCTGGAGGGTGCCGGTCGGGACGCCGGTCACGCCGACGCCGCGCTTGGCGAAGTCGGGCGAGACCGGGCTGTTCTGCTTCAGGTAGCCGATCCACGCGTCCCGGTCGATGAGACCGGAGTCGCGGGTGTCGGTGCCGGAGGCGAAGGCGCGGAAGTTGTCTCCGCCCTGCAGCAGGAACGAGAACGACCCGATCCGGTACGTCTTCGCCGGGTCGATCGGCTGCCCGTTCACGAGGATGCTCGTGATGCGGTCGCCCTCCGGACGGGTCTCGTCGAACGTGTAGTTCACGTTCTTCGAGAGTCCGAGCGCGAGGAACGGCCGGCTCGGCACGGTGCCGTCGGCGTTGCGCTGCCACTGCTGTTCGAGCGCCTGCTTGAACTGCGCCCCGGTGAGGGTCGTCGTCCACAGGTTGTTCACGAACGGCAGGACCGCGTTCGCCTGGGCGTACGTGATCGATCCGTCGGTGCCGTACAGCAGCTCGGCGCGCAGGCCGCCCGGGTTCACGACGCCGATCTCGGCGCCGCCGAGCTCCGCCGGCGCGAGGGTGTCGAGCAGCGAGTCCGCGACGAGGCCGCCGAGGGTGGACTGGCTGGCGCGGTCGTCGCGCAGGCCGTTGGCGTAGGCCGTCGTGATGTCCGCGGTGACCGAGCCGACCTTCTGGTTGCCGATGACCGCCGCGTCGGCGAGCGCCTTGTCGACGATCGTCTTCACCTGCGCGACCCGCGGGTACGCCGCGACCAGCGCGTCGTCCGCGTCGGTCGTGCGCGCCACGTTGCGGGCCGTGTACGCGGTCACCGTGTCGGTGTCGGGGTCGACGGTGAGCTGCACCTGGCCGATGTTCTCGCCGTAGCTGCCGGTCTGGACCACCGGGCGGGTCTTGCCGTCGACACCGGGCACGGGGGCGTCCCACGCGTACTGCTTGTGCGTGTGGCCCGTGAAGATGGCCGCGACCTTGTTGGAGGTCTTGGTCACGATGTCGGCGAAGGCCCCACCGGCCGCGACCTCCTGGTCGAGGGTCGCGCCGTCCGGCGTCCCGGCCCCCGCGCCCTCGTGGTACTCGGCCACGATGACGTCGGCCTCGCCGTTGGCGGTGTCGCCGTCGGTGAGCTCGCCGGCGACGCGGTTGACCGCCTCCACCGGGTCGCCGAAGTCGAGGTCGGCGATGCCGCCCGGCGAGACCAGCGTCGGGGTCTCCTGCGTGACGGCGCCGATGACGCCGACCTTCAGGCCGTCGACCGTGAACACGGCGTACTCGGGCAGCGCCGGGTCCTTCGTGCCCTTCTGGTAGACGTTGGCGCCGAGGTAGCTGAAGTCGGCCGCGTCCTTCACCCGGCCGGTCAGGTCGGAGAAGCCCTTGTCGAACTCGTGGTTGCCCACGGCGCTCGTCTTGAGGCCCAGCGCGTTGAGCACGTCGATGGTCGGGATGTCGCCGGCCGTGGCCGAGGCGAACAGGGAGGCGCCGATGTTGTCGCCGTCCGAGAGGAAGAGGGTGTTCTCCTCGCCCGCCTCGGCGCGCAGCTTCTCGATCGTGCCCGCGAACTTCACGGTGTTGCTGTCGATGCGACCGTGGAAGTCGTTGATGTTCAGCAGGTTCAGCGTCACCGGGGCCGCCGTGAGGCCGAGGCCCACGACGATCGGGTCGTGGTCGCTCGACCGGTACGGGTCGGCCGCGTAGAAGTTCGTGACGTTGTAGTTGTACCGGCTGTACTCCAGCGCGATGGACTCGCCCGAGTTGATGTTCCACACGTCGGCGCCGGTGATGGCCTTGTCGGCCGCCGGAGAGGCGAGCACGTGGTCGAGCGAGCCGACCGTGCCGTCGAACGAGTAGGTCTGCTTGCTCGTGCGCGTGCTGACCTGGTCGACGTAGCCGGCGTCGGTGAGGACCGTGATGGGGTCCTCCTTCAGGTAGGCATTGAAGTCGCCGATCAGGAGCACCTTGTCGGTGCCCAGCGTCTTCTGCCGCTCGTCGGCGAAGGCGACCAGCGCCTTGGCCTGGGCCACGCGGGAGGCGTTGGAGGCGCCCTGCCCGTCGCCCTGGTCGGCGTCGGCCCCGGTGCCGGAGCCCTTCGACTTGAAGTGGTTGACGATCGCGATGAAGGCCGAGTCGTCCTTCGTGCCGACCTTCTTGAAGGCCTGTGCGAGCGGCTGACGCGCGTTCGAGAACGCGGCGTCGTCGAGGATCTTCGCGTCGCCGACCGGCTGGGCGTTCGCCTTCTTGTAGATGAAGGCGGTGCGGATGACGTCCTCCGTCGCGGGGAGCTTCGACGGCGACTTCACGTACGCCCAGACCTCGCCGCCTGCGGCGGCGTTGAGCGCGGTGACGAGCCTCGAGAGCGCGTCGTCGCGGTCCTTGCCGAAGCGGGCCGAGTTCTCGATCTCCTCGAGCGAGACGACATCGGCGCTCAGGCCGTTGATCGCCGCGACGATCTTGTCCTGCTGGCGCTTGAGGTCGTCGGCGTCGGCCGCGCCGCGGGCGTCGCAGCCGGAGTTGACCGTGACCTCCTCACCAGCGCGGTCGGTGTAGTAGGTGCAGCCGCTCAGCTGGTCGCCGGTCGTGGTGAAGTAGTTCAGCACGTTGAAGGTGGCCAGGCGGAGGTCGCCGCCCACGTTCTCCGGGGCCGCGGTGCGGGTGTTCGCGAAGGTGACGGGCTGCACGTCGGCGGCGTCCGCCGGGGTGAGCTCGGCGACGGGCTGGAACTTCCAGGCGTCGTTGCGGTAGTCGAGGACGACCGGCTTCGTGAACGTGACCGGCGCGCCGACGCGGACCGGGTTCTGCAGCGACACGTACGGCAGCGGCTTGGCCTTGTTCGCCGCGCTGCCGAGGAAGTTCGTCGAGCCGCCGTCGTCGAGGATGACGCCGCGCGCCTTCACGTCGGCCACGGCCGCCGCGTACTCGGGGGTGCCGGGACGCGCGACCTCGGTCGGCTGGATGAGCGGCTTGTCGCCCGCGGCGAGGCCGACCTCTCCGTACTGGTTGGTCGAGTAGGTGTCGGTGACGGTGAACGCGCCCTGCGGGGCGATCAGCATGCCCTCGAGGCTCTCGCGCTGGGCGTCGGTGGCGGGGAGGCCGACCGTCGCGGGAGCGGGAGCGGTGACCGTGCTCGCGTCGAGCTGGTCGACCTTCGTCGCGGTGAGCTCCGTCAGGCCGTTGTACTCGCTGACGGCGCCCGTGACCTGCACGTAGTCGCCGGGCTTCACCGCGGCGGCGGCGGACGAGCCGTAGACGAAGACGGCGTCGGACGCGGTGTGCGTCGCGAGGTCGACCGCGCCGCCGGTGCCCGGGGTCTGCAGGTAGAAGCCGTTGAAGCCTCCGGTCGCGTACTGCGCGGTGACGACGCCGGTGGTCGTGACCGTCTGGCCCGCCTTCGGGCTGGCGTCGCCCGTGCCCTGCAGCTCGGCGATCGAGATCGCGCCGGCCGGCGGGCTGGGGTCGCCGCCGTCACCGGGGTCGGTGCCGTCGCCCGGGTCGGTGCCGGGGTCGCCCGTGCCCGTCGACGCCGTGTTCTGCGGCGTGATGGTGGCGCTCAGCGTGAAGTCGGCGCTGTTGTCGTCGGCGTCGGTGAAGGAGGTGCGGTTCAGCGACTTCACGTCGGTGTTGGCGGTCGGCGCGGTCGCCTTCGCCGTCTCGAACGTGTTGGCGGTGCCGTAGCCGAGGAGGTCGGCCACGTCGGCGTTGCCGGTCACCGAGCCGGTCGGCAGGGTGAGCGCGGCGGCCTTCTTCGCCAGGATCAGCGTGCCCGTGGTGCCGCTCGGGTTGAGCCCGGTGGCCGCGGCGTCCGGGGTCGGGAGGGCCTGGCCGTTCGCGCCGTTGGAGCCTCCGGCCACGAGGTAGTAGCCCTTGGCGGCGATGGAGCCGGAGAGCGGGACCACGCCGTTCGACGCGCCGGTGCCGGTCGCGGAGCGGTACTGGACGCTCCAGCCGGTCAGGTCGACGGCCGTCGCACCCGGGTTGTAGAGCTCGACGAACTTGTTCGTGTAGGCCGCGCCGGCGCTGCCGCCGGACAGGTAGGCCTCGTTGATGACGACACCGGTGCCGTCGGTGCTCGCGAGCGCGGGCGTCGCGACGATCGGGGTGGCGGCGAGGCCGGCCCCGACGATGGCGGCGGTGGCGACGCGCCACAGCCTCCCCAGTCTGCTTGACATTCTTCTCCTCGGTCGGTGAGGTGCTGGTGATCCGGGCGCCACCCTAGGAAGTGCGGGGAAAGGGCCGCTGACCCTTCTGTGAACGTACAGAAAACTCGTTCGGGGGTAGACCGCTCATTTGAGCAGACATGCGTTTCCAGCCCCACGAGGGGTGCTCGGCCGTGCGCCATGATGGGGGGATGCGCATCGACGAGATCGCCCAGTTCCGCGCCCTGGTCGCGGAGGGGCGGATCGCGCTGGCCGCGGACGCGCTCGGGGTCTCGCAGTCGACGCTGTCGCGCACGCTGGCGAAGCTGGAGGCGGAGGTCGGCGTCGAGCTGTTCGACCGGCGCCGCGGCCGGCTGGAGCTGAACCAGTACGGGGAGATCCTGCTCGCGCACGCGCTCCGCGCCGAGGCGGAGCTGGAGAACGCGCGGGCGCGCATCGACGCGCTGCGCGACCCGTCCGGGGGGACCGTCTCGATCGCGTACGTGTCGTCGTTCGGGGGCTGGCTCATCCCGCGCGTGGTGCGGGAGTACCGGGCGCTGTTCCCGGACATCCGCTTCGTGCTGCGCGGCGGCACCGCCGACACCGTGCTCGACGCGCTGCGCGAGGGGTCGGCGGACATCGCCTTCCTGAGCCCCGACCCGCGCGATCCCGACATCGAGTGGCACCCGCTCACCGCCGAGCGGCTCGCACTCGGGGCGCCCGTCGGGCATCCCCTGGCCGGACGCGACAGCGTGACCGTCGCCGACCTCGACGCGGTGGAGCTGGTCGCGCTGCGCCCCGGCTCCGGGCTGCGGCACATCGCCGACGCCTACTTCGCCGCGCACGGCGTGGTCATGGACCCCGTCATCGAGGTGACCGAGCTCGCCACTCTGCGCGCGCTGGTGCGCGACGGCGTCGGCGTCGCGCTCATCCCGGACACCCCCGCCGACCCCGGGATCGTCGCGGTGCCGCTCGCCGACGAGGCGTCGCGCATCGTCGGCATCGCCCGCAACCGCACCCGGTCGGAGTCGGCGGCCTCCGCGCAGTTCGCCCGCTTCGTCCGGGAGGAGCTCGGCGCGCTGCCGGAGTAGAATCGTCAGCGCTTTCGGACACCGGCGTCCTCCCGTCCTTCCACCTCCGGGAGCCTCCCATCAGCAGAGAACTGCGCGTCCACTTCGTCGTCCGCGACCACCTCGGATCGGTCAGCACCTTGATCACGTCCGAGGGCGCCGTCGACGCGGCCGCCGCCGTCGCCGACATCGAGCGCGGGACGGTCCAGTACGTGACCGGTCACGACAGCTGGCACCGCATCCGCATCACGACCATGTCGGGCCTCGGCGGCGACTTCCTGTTCGCCAACTGGGACGGCACCGGCCGCAACAACCTCCACGACCTCGCCGCCGACCCGCCCACGATGGCGAGCGCGTGCGTGCACGTGCGGCCGCAGCGGCGCGGGCTGTGGACGCGGATGCGCGGGCTGATGCGGCGGCGCGGGCGCTCCTCCCGGGTCTGAGTCGCGTCTAGGCAGCTCTGAGCCGCCTCGGAGCCGCGAACAGGCCGGCCCAGCGGTGACGCGCCGTGACGGACACGCCGCGTCACAGTGACTGCACGGGATGCGCGGATGCGCTTGACTGACCGCATGTCCGACCAGTACCCGTCCGCCCAGTACCCCGCCCCTCCCGCGCCCGGCGCCGGAGGCTACGCACCCGCCGGCCCCGTGCCGCTGTGGGCCCCGCTCTACGGCGCCTCGTTCGGCGCCGCGATCAAGCGGTTCTTCCAGAAGTACGCCGACTTCACGGGTCGGGCGAGCCGCTCCGAGTACTGGTGGTGGACGCTGTTCTACGTCATCACCCTCCTCGTCGGCGAGGTGCTCGCCCTGGGGATCGGCTCGATCGGAGCGAGCATCGACGCGGACGGCCGTTCCACGCCCGGCCCGCTCTTCTGGATCGTCGGGCTGGTGCTGCTGGCGTGGCTCCTCGCCACGATCGTGCCGCACCTGGCGATCGTCTGGCGCCGGCTGCACGACGGCAACTTCGCCGGGCCGTTCTTCTTCCTCGGCTTCATCCCGCTCGTCGGCGGCATCATCGTGCTGATCCTCACGCTGCTCCCGTCGAACCCCGCGGGCGCGCGCTTCGACCGGCCGCGCGCGTAGGCTCCGCGCCGCACCGCCGCTCTCAGCAGGAGCCGGCTCTCAGCAGGAGTCGGCTCTCAGCAGGAGTCGGCGAACAGCCGCCGCGGCCGCGCGGGGTCGGCGTCGTCCAGCAGGACGGAGGCGACCTCGCGCGGTGCGCCGAGCGGGTCCTTGCGGCCGGTCGCCACGAACGACCAGTCCGGGCTGCGCTCCGGGTCGTGCTCGACCCACAGCGAGAAGTTGAAGAAGCCGCGGAAGGCGGGCTCCAGCAGGCCGGGGCCGTCGACGATCAGGACGCCCTGGCGCGCACGGAACGGCACCACGACCTCCTGCCGGAACGCGTCGGGGTCGGTGCCGGCGGTCACGCTCGCGCGCTCGACGGTGTCGCCTGCCGCGCGCAGCGCCGCCGCGAGGTCGTCGGCCGCCGACGCCGGGTCCGCGGCAGGGACGCCGGTGACCGCGACGAACCGCGGCCCGCGCGTGTAGTGCTGGCGGAACTCCGCTGCGATGCCGTCGTAGAAGGCGGCGCGCTCGGTGGATGTGTCGGTCATGTCGTGAGTATCCCACTCCCCGCCGACTCGTGACATGATGTCGCGCCTCGCGCCGAGACGTGACATGAGGTCACGACTCGGCGCGGGGCGCGGGGCGCGCGGGCGCGGGGCGCGCAAGCCGGGGCTACGCGCGGCGGCGGCGGAGCTGCACCAGCAGCACGGCGCCGCCGGCGAGCAGCGCCAGGGCCACCAGGGCGATGCCGCCGGTCGCGACGTCCGAGCCGGTGTGCGCGAGGCCGGAGGCGGTGGCCGGCGGGGTCGCGGCCGGCGTCGGCGCGTCCGGCGTCGGGCTCGGCGTCGGGGTGACGACCGGAGGAGCCGGGGCGGCCTCCACGGTCACCGTCACCTGCGAGGTGGAGGCGGCGAACGACGCATCCCCGCTGTAGGAGGCGGTGATGACGTGCTCGCCGGCAGCGAGCGCGGTCGTGGTGCACGACTCGTCGGGCAGCGTCACGGTGCACAGCTCGGTGCCGTCCGCGTCGCGGAAGGTGACCGTTCCGGTCGCGCCCGCCGGGAGGCCGCTGACCCGCAGGGTCGCGGTGCCGTTCTTCGCGGTCGTCTGGTGCGCGACGATCGTGGTCGCCTGGGCGGCCACGACGACGGTGAACGCGTCGCCGGTCGCGGCCTCGTAGTTGTCGTCGCCGCTGTAGACGGCGCGGACCGTGTACGTGCCGCCGGGCAGGTCCCCCGGAATGGTGCAGGTCGTCGCCGGGAGGGTCGCCGTGCAGAGCACCTTCCCATCGTCGGTCACGAGCGAGACGGTTCCGGAGGCGTCCTTCGGGAGCGCCGGGACCGGAACGTCGGTCGGCTGGCCGTGCGTGCCGGTGATGACCTCCGGGTCGCCGCCGTTGCCCGGGTTGCCCCCGTTGCCGGGGGTGCCTCCGTTGCCGGGGTTGCCGCCGTTGCCGGGGCTCGCCGGGGTGCCGATCGGCGTCGCCGCCTTACGGACCGTGAGCGTCGCCGCCACCGAGGTGGCCGCCTGGTAGGTGTCGTCGCCCGAGTAGGCCACCGTCACCGGGTAGGTGCCGGCCGCGAGAGAGGTGGACGTGGAGCAGTCGGTGGCCGGGAGCTCGGCCGTGCACAGCGTGGTGCCACCGCTGGCGAAGGTGAGCGTCCCCGTCGCGCCGGCCGGCAGTCCGCTCGCGGACAGCGTCGCTGGCGTGCCGTACGCGACCTCGGCCGGGGCGATGGCCAGCGCGACCGTCGTCGAGACCTTGGTGACCGCGAACGTCGACGACACGCGGTCGGCTCCGGCGATCGCGAGGTGGTCCGCGTCTCCGCTGTACCCGGCCAGCACGCCGTGCGTGCCGATCGGCCCGGGCGCCACCGCCGTGCAGGTCGCGACGCCCGAGGGGTCGACCGTCGCCGTGCAGAGCTCGTCGCCGGTGGTCGTGTCGGTGAACGTGACGGTGCCCGTCGGCGCGGTGGGCGCGTCCGTCGCGGTCGATGCGACGGTGGCGGTGAAGGTCGCCGTGGCGCCGAGGTCCGCACTCGCGCTGCTCGTGGTGAGGCTCACCGGCTGCTTCAGCACGGTGACGGAGGAGGAGGCCGTGACCGCCTCGGCATCCGTCGAGGCGACGACCGACGAGATCGTCGCGGTGCGAGCGGTGCCCGACACGGTGTACGGGACCGCCAGCTCGGGGAGCGCCGTTCCCGGCTGCACCGGGGAGGCGGAGTCGACCGCGTAATCGCAGGTCGCGACCTGCCCGCTGACCGTGCAGCTCCAGCCGGTCGACGGCGTGGCCGCGGACGGGGTGAAACCGGTGGGGAAGGTGGTCGTGGCGCGCACGAGCTGCGACTCCGTGCCTCCCGCGCTCGTCACGGTCGGGGCGACCGTGTAGAGGCCGCTCCCGCCGTGGGCGACCTCGGTGGCGCCTCCCGCCGTCGCGGAGAGCACGGGGACCGGGCCGGCCGCCGTCTTCGCCTCGAGATAGTTGACCTCGTGCACGTCCGACGCGCCGCCGGTGCCGGCGACCCAGCCGTACGTGAGCTTGTACGGGTATTGCGTGGCCGGGTCGATCCACGAGCTCGGGATATTGGCCTGGTTCGCCGCCGGGTTCAGCTTCGGGAGGGTGCCGACCAGCGTCTGGCGCGTGCCACCGATCGGGGTGAAGATGACCGCGAACTGGCCGCCGTTGACCGTGACGTCGGTCGCGCGCTGCGCCTGGAGCGGGCTGGAGGTCGGGTTGATGACGATCTCGACCGGCACCTTCGCCTGCGAGCGGTTGGTGACACCGGTCGCGCTGAGCGAGCCGCTGAGCGCGGCGCCGGCGGTCGAGGTGACGACGCAGTAGCCCGTCGTGCCGTCGCCCGGGCCGCGGACGGTGACGTTGTTCGCGTAGCGCGGGCGGCTCGCGTCGGCCGCGCAGCCGTTGCCGCCGAAGTTCGGGTGGTTGAAGTTGCCGTACCGGTCGAGGCCCAGGCCGAGGTAGGCGTGCGCGAGGCCGCTCGCCGTCTTCGTGCCGCTGTAGCCGAGCGACCCGCCGAGCTGGCCGATCTGGGTCGGCACGGCCGGGTTGTACGGGTCGGTGGCCGCCAAGTAGAAGACGATGCCGTCCGCGGTGCCGGTGCCGTCGCTGACGCCGTTGTACTGGTAGCTGTCGAAGATGGCGTCGATGCCCTTGGTGATCGGCACGGACTGCTTCGAGCCGACGCCGCCGGTCATGTTGAGGGTGGCCGAGGTGAGGCGGAGGGCGCCGTTGCCGTCGCTGTCGGCCGCGCCTCCGCAGCCCGGGATGGGGTCGGCGGCCGTCGGGGCGGTCGAGGTGCGGGCGGTGAGGCACGCGCTGTTCGTGACGAACGAGCCGGGCGCCGCGCTCGGCAGCGTGTAGCCGCTGCCCGCGGTGGTGCCGGTGAAGCCCTCGTTGACGAAGGTCGTCTGCGCCGGTGTCGGGTCGGCGAAGGAGGCGGTGGCCCCGGTCAGCGCGAGGGCGGCCACGCCGAGCACGGCGGCGCCGGTGGCGACGGTGCGGCGCAGCGCACGGCGGGTGAGCGACGGGAGCGACGGGCGGGCGGGGACGGCTGAGCATACGTCGGATTTCGGGCGCAAAGAAGCCTCGGTTCGGGCAGGGCGGTGCGGCAGCACCGGGTGTCGGGCAGTCGGGAGCGCCCGGTGCGGCGGCGGGGGCACGCGCTCCGGGACGGGATCACGCTAGTGATCCGTCGACAGCCGGCGTGTGCGTGGTACGGCTGATCCCCTCCCCGCTCGGGGGACACCGCGGTCGAGCCGTGCCTCGATGCGGGTTTCCGCGCCGAGACGCGACATCATGTCACGACTCAGCGGGAGGAGCCGGCCGTCAGGCCCGCGACCAGGCGGCGCTGGAAGAACGCGGCGGCGGCGAAGACCGGGATGAGGCCGATGACGGACGCGGCGGCCAGCTTGCCGTAGTCGGTGATCCGCTCCCCCAGCATCAGGGTGAGGACGACCGGCAGCGTCTGAGCGTCCGGCGACTGCGTGAGGAACGCGGCCAGCAGGAACTCGTTGTAGTTCAGCACCGCGACGATGATGCCGATGGCCACGAGCGCCGGGACGAGCAGCGGCGTGACGATCGAGAACAGCACGCGGTAGCCTCCCGCGCCGTCCAGCTGCGCCGCCTCGTCGAGCTCGACCGGGATGCGGCGGGTGAAGCCTTCGAGCAGCCACACCGCGACCGCGACGTTCGCGAGCCCGTAGACGAGCGTCAGGCCGAGCAGCGTGTTGTTGAGCGAGAAGGACCGCAGCAGCGTGAACAGCGGGATGACCGCGACGATCGGCGGCAGCAGCCACGGGCTCAGCACGGTCGCGGCGAGGGTGCGGCCTCCCGTCCGGTAGCGCGTGATCGCCCAGGCGGCCGGAACGGCGAAGAGCAGCGTGATCGCCGCCCCGGCGAGCGCCGCGATCAGCGAGTTGAGGATGCCCTGCAGCAGCCCGCCCGACGCGGCGTTCGCCCAGTTCTGCGGCTGCGGATGCGCGGGCACGAGCAGCCCGGCGCCGACGTCGGCCCGCGACATGAGCGACACCGACAGCAGGTACGCGATCGGGACGAGCGTGCCGGCGAGCACGAGGGCGAGCACGACGATCGCGGCGGCCGGCCGGCGGGGGCGCGAGCCGGCGCGCGAGCCGGCTCGGGTGCCGGCGGCGGAACCGGTGCGGGTGCCGGCGCCGGCTCCGGCGAGCAGACGGTCAGTCACGGTGAAGCCTCCGGGCGATGAGGATGACCGGCAGCGTCACGACGGTGACGACGACGGCGAGGAGCAGGGTGATGGCGGAGGCGCGTCCCAGGTCGAACTGCTGCAGCGCGGCCTGATAGATCAGGTAGGCGGGCACGCTCGTGGACGTGCCGGGACCTCCCGAGGTCAGCACGAACACGAGGTCGAACACCTTGAAGGCGAGCACCAGCCGGATGAGGAACGCCGCCGCGACCGTCCCGGCGATGGCGGGCAGCGTGATGCTGCGGAAGAAGCGGAAGCCGTGCGCGCCGTCGAGCGCGGCCGCCTCGGCCACCTCGCGGTCCTGGCCGAGCAGGGCGGCGAACACCAGCAGGGCGACCAGGGGCGTCCACTCCCACACGTCGGCGACGCCGATGCCGACGAGCGCCCACGCGGGGTTCGAGAGCACGGCCACGGGCTCCCCCGCGTATCCCACCAGCCCCAGCAGGGTGTTGAGCAGCCCGCCGGAGGGATTGAAGATCAGCTTCCACAGCACGCCGACGATCACGGGCGGGGTGATGAGCGGCAGCAGCAGGAGGGTGCGCACGAGCGAGCCCCTGCTGGTCGCCGCGCGCAGGGCGAGCGCGGTCACGACGCCGAGCGTGACGCTCGCGACGGTCACGACGAGCGCGTAGACCGTGTTGCGCACGAGGGAGGCCGTCACGTCCGCGTCGGTCAGCACCTCCGCGACGTTGGCCCCGCCGACCCAGCCCTGGAACGGCCGCCCGAGCGACGACTCCGAGAACGCGGTCAGCAGGATGAAGACGAGCGGGTAGGCGCCGAGCACCACCGTGGCGAGCACGGTCGGCGTGACCATGCTCCGGCGCAGCCAGGCGCCGCCCCGGGGCCCCCGGCCGCGGCCCCGGGGGGGGGGGGGGGCGGGGGGGGGGGGGGGGGGGGGGGGGGGGGGGGGCGGGGCGGGGGGGGGGGCGCCGGGGGGGGGTTACATGGCTCGGGCGCTGCCTGGCGCCGCCGGGCCGCCGGGCGCGGGCCGGGGTGGGCGGGGCGGGGGGGGGGGCGGCGGCGGCGAGGGAGACCTCGGTCACTTCAGGATGCTCTCCCACTTCTTCTGGATGGCGTCCATCGTCTGCTTCGCGGTGCCGCCTTCGCCGGCGAGCAGCTTGGCGAGCCCGTCGGTCAGCACCTGCGCCAGCTCCGTGGCGTGCTCGCCGGTCGGCCAGGCGAGGGTGCCCTGCAGGGTGGTCTCGTTGACCTTCTGGATCTCGGGGAAGTCCTTGCCGTAGGTGGCGTCCTCGAGCGAGCTCTTGCGGTTCGGGTCGATGCCGGTGGGCGGGGAGGCGACGAGCAGCTTGGCGTTCGTCTCGGACGAGGTGGCGAACTGGATGAACGCCTTCGCGAGGTCGGCCTTCTTGGTGTTCGCGGTGATCACCCAGGTGAAGCCGGCGACGAGCGACGCGCGCGGGGTGGTGTTCGAGCCGCCGACCGGGAGGGTGACGACGCCCCACTTGTCGGCGACGGTGGAGTCGCTCGACGGGTCCTGCGAGCGGACGCCGAGGTCGGTCCAGTTCTCGATGAAGCCGACCTTGCCTGCGAACCAGGCGCTGTTGCCCGCGCCGAAGTCGGTCTCGGCCGGGGTGGGGAGCGCGTACTTGTTCACGTCGACGAGGGCCTGCGCCGCCTCCACGGCGGCCTCGGAGTCGAGGGCCGGCTTGCCGCTCTTGTCGAGGAACTCGCCGCCGAAGCCCGCGAGCCGGTTGGCGTAGCTGGCGCCGAGGATGAGCGGCGACTTCTGGCCGAAGACGGCGGCGCCGTAGACGCCGTTCGCCGACTCGTTGGCCGTGATCGTCTTCACGTCGGCGAGGTACTCGTCCCAGGTCTTCGGGGGGTTCGCGATGCCGTTCCGCGCCAGGATCTCCTTGTTGTAGAAGAGCACGTGGGTGTCGCCGTCGAACGGGAGGCCGTAGCGCTTGTCGCCGACCTTGCTGTACGCGTCGTAGATCGACGGGATGAAGTCGGAGGTGTCGAGCGCCTTGTCGTCCTCGATCCAGGAGGAGAGGTCCTGGATCGCGCCGTCCGCGGCGAGATCGCCGAGCGAGACGTACCAGGGCGCGGCGGCGTCGATCGTGTTGGCGCCCGACTGCTGGTCGAGCGCGATCTTGGAGCCGATCTCGTCGTAGGGCACGATGACGGTCTTGATCGTCGCGCCGGTCTCCTTCTTGAACTCGGCGGCCAGCCACTTCGCCGCGCCCTCGTGCGACGAGATCATCTCGACCGTGAGGGTCTGGCCGGCGAACTTCTTGTCGCCGGAGCCGGAGGCGGTGGAGGCGTCCGAGCCGGTCGCGCAGCCGGTCAGCGCGAGGGCGGTCGCGGCCAGCGCGGCGACCGTCGCGGTGAGGCGTCGTCGTGAGGTCATGAGGGTGCTGCTCTCTCTGGGTATCGGGGGTTCGGGTGTGCTGCGGTGTGGGTCGGGACTGTACGGGCGACCGGGGCGGGTGGGCAAGCGAATGTGACGCTGTGCGACGCTGGCGCAACGGAGCGTCACACGCGCTGGCCCCCCTCCCCGCTTCGCCGCTAGAGTCGCCCGACTATGGCCGACCGGATCATCCTCAACGCGTTCGACATGAGCTGCGTGACCCACCAGGCGCCCGGACTGTGGCGCCACCCCGACAACCAGGCGCACCGCTACACCGACCTGGACTACTGGACGTCGCTGGCGCAGACGCTGGAGCGCGGCGGGTTCGACGCGCTCTTCCTCGCCGACGTGCTCGGCATCTACGACGTGTACCGCGACTCCGCCGCTCCCCCGCTCATCGACGCGGACCAGGTGCCGCTGAACGACCCGATCGGGCAGATCAGCGCGATGGCCGCCGTCACCGAGCGGCTCGGGTTCGGTGTGACGGTCGCGACGACGTACGAGCAGCCGTACCTCCTCGCCCGCCGGTTCTCGACGCTCGACCACCTGACGAAGGGCCGGATCGGCTGGAACGTCGTCACGTCGTACCTCGACTCCGCCGCGCGCAACCTCGGCCTCGACCGGCAGATCGGCCACGACGACCGGTACGGGATCGCCGAGGAGTTCCTCGACGTGACCTACAAGCTGTGGGAGGGGTCGTGGGAGGACGGCGCGGTGGTCCGCGACCGCGAGACCGGCGTCTTCACCGACCCGGCGAAGGTGCACCCGATCGAGCACGACGGTGCGTTCTTCCGCGTCCCCGGCATCCACCTCAGCGAGCCGAGCCCGCAGCGCACGCCGGTGATCTTCCAGGCGGGCGCGTCGCCGCGCGGCCGGGAGTTCGCCGCCAGGCACGGCGAGGCGATCTTCATCAACGGGCTGCAGCCCGAGCTGACCAGGAAGGTCACCGACGACATCCGCGACCGCGCCGAGCGCCTCGGCCGGCCGCGCGACAGCGTCAAGATCCTCACCTTGGTGACGGTGATCGTCGCACCGACCGACGAGGAGGCGCAGGCGAAGCTCGACGAGTACCGCACCTACGTCTCGACCGAGGGCGCTCTGGCGCTCTACGGCGGCTGGTCCGGCCTCGACCTCTCGCAGCTGCCGCTCGACGAGCCGCTGGAGTACATCGACACGGACGCCGCCCGCTCGGCGCTCTCCATCTTCACCATCGCCGACCCCACCCGGCAGTGGACCGCCCGCGACATCGCCGAGTACGTCGGCATCGGCGGCATCGGCCCCGTGATCGTCGGCAGCCCGGCGACCGTCGCGGACGAGCTCGAGCGCTGGGTCGAGGTCGGCGGCGTGGACGGCTTCAACCTCGCCTACGTGGTGACGCCGGGCAGCTTCGAGGAGTTCGTGGAGCTGGTCGTGCCCGAGCTGACCGCCCGCGGCCGCCTCGACGAGCAGCCGGGCGACACCCTCCGCGGCCGCCTCACCGGCACGGGCGACGCTGTCGTGCCGAGCTGGCATCCCGCGCACGCCTACCGCGGCGCGTACACCGACCAACCGAGCGCCGCGGACGCCCGCGCGCGCGTCACCGAAGGAGCAGCATGACCCGCAGTTTCTGGACCGGCCAGGCCACGCCGGAGGAGCTGAGCCGGTGGGAGGGAGTGGCCGCCGAGGCCGCCGAGACCCTGGCCGTCGACGCGCTCGAGCGCGACCGCGCCAACCTCGACCCGCACCGCGAGCTGGTGCTGCTGCGCGAGGCCGGGCTCGTGAACCTGCTCGACCCGGCGGAGTTCGGCGGTGGAGGAGCGCACTGGGAGACCGCGTTCCGCGTGATCCGCGCGCTGTCGCGCGCCGACGCCTCCGTCGCCCAGGTGCTGGCGTACCACTACATCAACTCGGGCAACATCGGCTTCGCCGTCGACCCGGCGCGGCAGCCGGAGCTGTACCGGCGGACGGTCGCCGGGCGCTGGGTGTGGGGCGACTCGGTCAACCCGGTCGACCCCGACCTGACGCTCACCGCGCTCGACGACGGCTCCTACCGGCTCGACGGCACCAAGCGGTTCTCGACCGGCGCCTCGGTCGGCGATGTCGTGCTCGCCTCCGCGACCGTCTCCGGGGGCCCGCTCGACGGGCGCCCGGTCTTCGTGCTGCTCGACCACGACCGCGCGGGCATCCGCTACCACGGCGACTGGGACGCGCTGGGCCAGCGGCTCTCGGCCAGCGGCTCCGTCACGTTCGAGGGCGTCGCGGTGGCGGCCGACGACATCCTGGGCGAGCTGAGCGACGAGCCGTTCTCGACGCTCATCACGCCGGGCATCCAGCTCGCGTTCGGCAACCTCTACCTCGGCATCGCGCAGGGCGCGCTCGCCAAGGCGCGCGAGCTGACGCTGGCGCGCAACAACTCGTGGTTCCTCTCGGGCGTCGACCGCTACGCGGAGGACCCGTTCGTCCTGCGCGTGTTCGGCGAGCTGCTGTCGAAGGTGGAGGCCGTGGAGGCACTCGCCGACGCGGTCGGCCGTGAGTTCGACGCCGTCGTGGCGAAGGGCGCCGAGGTCACGGCGGAGGACCGCGGCGTGCTGGCCCAGCGGATCGCCCGGCTCAAGGTCGTCTCGACCGAGGTGTCGGTGGAGGTGACCACGCGCGTGTTCGAGGTCACCGGCTCCAGCTCGGCGAAGGCCTCCGTCGGACTCGACCTGTGGTGGCGGAACGTGCGCACGCACACCCTCCACGACCCCGTCGACTACAAGAAGCTGGAGGTCGGCGCGTACTACGTCAACGGCGACCTGCAGCCGATCTCGCTCTACACCTGAGGAGGGCGCCGTGACCGGAACCGCTGTGACCGATACCGCTGCGACCGATGCCGCTGTGACCGATGCCGTCGCGCCTCCCCGCGGGCTCGCGGAGGTCCGCGCGCGGCTCGCCCCGATCCTCGAGCGGATCGCCGCCGACGCGCCCCGTCGGGAGCGCGAGCACGAGCGGCCGGACGGGATCGTGCGCGAGCTGGCCGCTGCCGGGTTCGCGGCCCTGCGCCTCCCCGTCGCGGCGGGCGGCTCGGGCCTGACGTTCGCCGAACTCGGCGAGGTGCTCGTCGAGCTGGCGGCGGCCGACTCCAACCTGCCGCAGATCTTCCGGGGGCACCTGGCGTTCGTGGAGGACCGGCTCGCCGCACCCTCGTCGGCCGACCGCGACGCCTGGCTCGCCCGGTTCGCCGCCGGTGAGGTGGTCGGCAACGCCTGGAGCGAGACCGGGCCGGTCGCGCTCGGCGACTCGGGGACCCGCGTGCGGAGCACTCCCGACGGGGTGCGCGTGACCGGGCGCAAGTTCTACACGACGGGCAGCCTCTACGCCGACTGGATGGACGCGACCGCGACCGACGAGGACGGCAACGCCGTCACCGTGCTGGTGCGCGTCGACCAGCCGGGCGTGACGGTGTCGGACGACTGGGACGGGTTCGGGCAGCAGCTGACCGGCACCGGGACGGCGGTCTTCGACGACGCGGTCGTCGAGCCGTCGCACGTGTACCGGTTCGAGGACCGCTTCCGGTACCAGACCGCGCTGTACCAGTGGACGCTGGTGTCGGTGCTGGCGGGCATCGCGCAGGCTGTGGAGCGGGAGGCCGGGGCCGCCCTGCGCGCCCGCACCCGCGTGTACAGCCACGGCCTCGCGCCGCTGGCGAAGGACGACGGGCAGCTGCAGGCGGTCATCGGGGAGATCTCCGCGACCGCGTTCACCGCCCGCGCGCTGGTGCGGTCGGTGGCGGAGGCGCTGGACGCGGCCGCCGCGACCGCCGCGGACCGCGACTCGGCGGAGGACGTGGCGGCGAACGTGCGCGCCGAGATCGCGTCGGCGCAGGCGCAGATCGCGCTGAGCCAGGCGGTCCCGGTCGCGGCGACCCGCCTCTTCGACACGCTGGGCGCCTCCGCCGTCAGCCGCGCGGCGGGACTCGACCGGCACTGGCGGAACGCCCGCACCGTCGCCTCCCACAACCCCTGGGTCTACAAGGCCCGCATCGTCGGCGACTGGTCCGTCAACGGCACCCCGCCCACCCCCATCTGGCA
>NZ_JBPGXM010000020.1:0-42049 GCF_056755495.1 Leifsonia sp. KNZ12-8B | reverse complement strand
TCCCGTTCCTCCCACCACCGCCGCCTGGCGCCACACCGACGACGCGTACCTCGCCCTCATCGCCGACTGCCAGGACGCGATCCGCGCCGGCGACGCCTACCAGCTGTGCCTCACGAACACCGCCGCAGCGGTCACGGCCGCCGACCCGCTCGCCGTCCACCTCCGGCTGCGCCGGGCCAGCCCTGCGCCGCACGCGGGCTTCGTCCGCATCCAGGGCCGCACGCTGGTCAGCTCGTCGCCCGAGCAGTTCCTGCTGGTGACGCCGGAGGGCCGCGTCCGCACCCGCCCGATCAAGGGGACCCGCCCGCGCGGCGCGACCGTCGCCGCCGATCTCGCCCTGCGCGCCGAGCTGGAGGCGAGCGAGAAGGAGCGCGCCGAGAACGTCATGATCGTCGACCTCATGCGCAACGACCTCGGCCGCGTGTGCGAGGTCGGCTCGGTGGCGGTGTCGCGGCTGCTGACCGTCGAGAGCTACGCGCAGGTCCACCAGCTGGTGAGCACGGTCGAGGGGAGGCTGCGCCCCGGCCTCGGCGCCGTCGACGCGGTCGCGGCGTGCTTCCCGGCCGGCTCGATGACGGGCGCTCCCAAGCTGAGCGCCATGCGCATCCTCGCCGGCCTGGAGGAGGGCCCGCGTGGCGCCTACGCGGGCTGCTTCGGCCGGTTCGGCCTCGACGGGAGCGCCGAGCTGGCGATGGTCATCCGCAGCATCGTGCTCGACGGCCGGTCGGCGACGATCGGCGCCGGCGGCGGCATCACGGCGCTCTCCGTGCCGGAGGAGGAGGTCGCCGAGGTGCACGTGAAGGCGCGGGCGCTGTTGGCGGCGATCGGCGCGGACGACGGCGGCCGGCCGCCCGGGAACGGACCGGACGCCTCCCGCGTTGTCCCTCTATGACATTTAGTAGTCTGGGAACTCGGGCCACCGCACGCCCGACGTCTTCTCCTGCCCGCCGCACGCCGGCCGGCAGCGCAACAACAGATCTTGGGAGTCACGTGGCACACCAGCACGATTCAGGGAGCACCGCCGGCGCGAGCACGGCTGCGGCGGAGGAGCAGTACGACTTCGCGGCCATCCAGAGCAAGTGGCTGCCCGTCTGGGACGAGCTCAAGCCGTTCGCGACGGACGACCCCGAGGACAAGCGTCCGCGCAAGTACATCCTCGACATGTTCCCGTACCCCTCCGGCGATCTGCACATGGGTCACGCGGAGGCCTACGCGCTGGGCGACGTCATCGCCCGCTACTGGCGCCAGCAGGGCTTCAACGTGCTGCACCCGATCGGCTGGGACGCCTTCGGCCTGCCCGCCGAGAACGCGGCGATCAAGCGCGGCCTGGACCCCCGCGGCTGGACGTACGACAACATCGCCCAGCAGAAGGCGAGCATGCGCCGCTACGCGCCCAGCTTCGACTGGGACCGCGTCCTCCAGACCTGCGACCCGGAGTACTACCGCTGGAACCAGTGGCTGTTCCTGAAGCTGTACGAGAAGGGCCTGGCGTACCGCAAGGCGAGTCAGGTCAACTGGTGTCCCTTCGACCAGACCGTCCTGGCGAACGAGCAGGTCGTCAACGGCCGCTGCGAGCGCTGCGACAACCTGGTGACGAAGAAGAAGCTGACCCAGTGGTACTTCCGTATCACCGACTACGCCGACCGCCTGCTGGACGACCTGAAGCAGCTGGAGGGCGCCTGGCCCTCCAAGGTCATCAGCATGCAGCGCAACTGGATCGGCCGTTCCACCGGCGCCGACGTGCAGTTCGCGATCGAGGGCCGTGACGAGCCGGTGACCGTCTACACGACGCGCCCTGACACCCTGTACGGCGTGACCTTCATGGTCGTCGCCCCCGACTCCGACCTGGCCGCCGAGCTGGTGGAGGGCGTGCGTCCGGAGGTCCGCAAGCGGTTCGAGGACTACCTGGAGGTCGTCCGCGGCACCACCGAGATGGACCGGCTGAGCACCGAGCGCGAGAAGACCGGCGTCTTCCTGGAGCGCCACGCGATCAACCCGTTGACCGGGGAGCGCATCCCGATCTGGGCCGCCGACTACGTGCTGAGCGACTACGGTCACGGCGCGATCATGGCCGTGCCCGCCCACGACCAGCGCGACCTGGACTTCGCGCGCGCGTTCGACCTCCCCGTGCGGGTGGTCGTCGACACCACGCAGCCGGTGACGGGCGCCATGCCGATCATCCCGGTCGACCCCGAGACGGGCGAGCCGGTGCTGCCGGAGGACGTGCACCTGGAGAGCCCGGCCGAGACGGGCGTCGCCCTGACCGGCGAGGGCCGGCTGATCAACTCCGGGCCGTTCGACGGGCTGAGCAAGTCGAACGCGATCCGCCGCGTCACCGAGGCGCTGCAGGGCTCCGGCCTCGGCGCGCCGGCGAAGAACTTCCGCCTGCGCGACTGGCTGATCTCCCGCCAGCGGTACTGGGGCACGCCGATCCCGATCATCCACTGCGAGCGGTGCGGCGAGGTGCCGGTGCCGGAGGACCAGCTGCCCGTCACGCTGCCGCCGGCCGAGGGGCTCGACCTGCAGCCGAAGGGCACGAGCCCGCTGGGCGCGGCGTCCGACTGGGTGAACGTCTCCTGCCCGAACTGCGATGGCCCGGCCAAGCGCGACACCGACACGATGGACACCTTCGTGGACTCGTCGTGGTACTTCCTGCGGTTCCTGTCCCCGAAGGACGACACGCAGGCGTTCGACCCGCGCGAGGCCGAGAAGTGGGCGCCGGTCGACCAGTACGTCGGAGGCGTGACGCACGCCATCCTGCACCTGCTGTACGCGCGGTTCATCACCAAGGTGCTGTTCGACCTGGGCTCGATCAGCTTCACGGAGCCGTTCACCGCTCTGCTGAACCAGGGCATGGTGCTGATGGACGGCTCCGCCATGAGCAAGTCCCGCGGCAACCTGGTGAAGCTGTCTGAGCAGCTCGACGAGCACGGTGTCGACGCGGTGCGCCTGACCATGTCGTTCGCCGGACCGCCGGAGGACGACATCGACTGGGCGGACGTGTCCCCGTCGGGCAGCGCCAAGTTCCTGGCGCGCGCCTGGCGCGTCGCGCACGACGTGACGAGCAGCCCGGACGTGGTCTGGAAGTCCGGCGACCCGGCGCTGCGCCGCGTCACCCACCGCTTCCTGGCCGACGCGCCGGGACTGGTGGAGGCCTTCAAGTTCAACGTCGTCGTCGCGCGCCTGATGGAGCTGGTGAACGCGACCCGCAAGGCGATCGACACCGGCGCCGGCCCGGCCGACGCGGCCGTGCGCGAGGCGGCAGAGGTCACCGCGATGGCGCTGAACCTGTTCGCGCCGTACACCGCCGAGGACATGTGGTCGCAGCTGGGCTACGAGCCGTCGGTGGCGCTGGCTCAGTGGCGCAAGCCCGACCCGACCCTCCTGATCGAGGAGTCGGTCACGGCCATCGTGCAGGTGGACGGCAAGGTCCGCGACCGGCTGGAGGTGTCGCCCAAGATCAGCGCGGACGACCTGGAGGCGCTGGCCCGCGGCTCGGAGGCCGTCACGCGGAGCGTGGGCGACCGCGAGGTCGTGAACGTGATCGTGCGGGCGCCGAAGCTGGTGAACATCGCGACGAAGCCGCGCGGGTAGGGTCCGCTCTCCTCGCTGCTGCTGGGCGGCGGTCTCTCCACAGGAGGGCCGCCGCCCTTCGCTTTCCACGGATCCGGTCGCAGGCGCCTGCGCGCCGGGCGGGATTCCTAGCGTGGGGGCATGCGTCATCGAGCCGAGTCACCGGGGGAGCCGGACTTCGCGGAGGCGGGCGGGCCTGAGGCCGTCGCTCCCGCTGCGCGGTCCCCGCGTGTGCGGATCGGGGTCGGCGCGGTGGTGGTGCTGCTTCTGCTGGGGATGGTCGTGGCGGTCGTGCTGGCAGCGCTCGCACAGCAGGGGAGCGTCGTGTCGTACAGCTCCGCGGGCGGAGGAGGAGCCACGGCTGCGGGGACCGGCACGGCGACGGCGAGCGGTGGTGATCCAAGGGCTGTCTCGACTGCCGGGCCCGAGCTGCTCGTGCATGTCACCGGCGCGGTCCGCACCCCGGGGATCGTCAGCCTCCACCCGGGGGCCCGGGTGCTCGACGCCGTCGCCGCGGCCGGAGGGTTCACCGACGACGCCGACCCGGCGGGTGTGAACCTCGCGCGGGCGGTGACCGACGGGGAGCAGCTGCCGGTGCCGAAGCTGGGGGAGGCTCCTTCCGCTGCTGCGGGTGGAGCGGTTGCGAACCCGGGAGCGTCCGGTGGCGTCGGCGCCGGTGGCGGCGCCGCAGACGGCGTGGTGGACCTGAACACCGCGACGCTTGCCGATCTCGACGCGCTGCCGCGGATCGGGCCGGCTCTCGCGCAGCGCATCCTCGACTGGCGGGAGGCGCACGGCCGGTTCTCGACCGTGGACGAACTCCGCGAGGTGACCGGGATCGGCGACAAGATCTTCGCGGACCTCAAGAGCCGGGTGCGGGTGTGACGCGGGAGCCGGGTGCCGGCCAGGAGGGGCACACGACAGCCGGTGCCCCGGGACTCGCCCGCGCCGGGATGCCGGACATCCGCCTCGCACTTCCTGCGGCGGCCGCGTGGGTGGCGGCCGGGCTCGCCGTCGGGCTGCCGGTGACGGAGTCCGCTGGCCCGCTGTGGCTGGTGGCGGGCGGGTGCGCGGCCGCCTGCGTGGTGCAGATCGCGGGCTTGTTCCTCGCGCGGGCCGGGCGCACGGTCCCGCCGAGAACAAGCCCGGAGACGGGGCGCCGCCGGCGGCCCGCAGTCCTGCTCGCCTTCGGAGCCCTCATCGCCGTCGGCGCGGGTCTCGGCTGCGCGGCCACCGCTGCCGGAGCGCCCGGGCGGACGGCCGCGGTCCTTGTCGATGCCGAGCGAAGCGGCCGGGAGGTCTCGGTCGAGGTCCGCGTCGACTCCGCGCCCCGGCCGCTCGCCTCCGGCTTCGGTGGAGGGCCGCGCTGGCGCTGGCGCGGCACCGCCGTCACGGCATCGAGTGGAGGCGTCCGCGCGAGCGGGCTGTCCGTACCGGTGACGGTGTTCTCACCGGGCGACGGATCGCTGGAGCTCGGCTCCGCGGTGGCGCTCCACGGCGGGGTGCGGGCCGAACGCCCGGGGGAGGCGACCACGTTCCGCCTCGTCGCCGACGACCGCGGTCGGGCCGTGCACCCGCCACCGCCCTGGCTATCGTGGGCCGAGCCCGTCCGGCGGGCGTTCGCGTCGGCGGCGGCGCGCACCCCTGGCGACGGCGGGGCGCTCCTGCCGGGGCTGGCCATCGGCGACGAGACCCGGGTGCCGGCAGCGCTCGACGACGCCATGACCGCGAGCTCCCTGAGTCACCTCACCGCCGTCTCCGGGGCGAACTGCGCGCTCGTCACCGGGCTGGTCCTCCTGGCCGCGTCGGCGCTGGGCCTCGGCCGGAGGATGCGGGTGGTCGCAGCGGCGGTCGCGCTGGCCGCCTTCGTCGTGCTCGTGGGCCCGAGTCCCAGTGTCATCCGCGCTGCTGCGATGGCCGCCGTCGTGCTGTTCGCCCTGGTTCGCGGCCGTCCGGTGGATGGGCTGCCCACGCTCGCGCTGGCGGTGATCGTCCTCGTGCTGCACGATCCCTGGCTCTCCCGCGACTACGGGTTCGCGCTCTCGGTGCTCGCGACCGCGGGGCTGCTCCTGCTCGCCGCACCGCTGGCGGCCGCACTGACCAGGTGGATGCCGAGACCGCTCGCCCTGGCGCTGGCCGTGCCGACCGCGGCGCAGCTCGCCTGCCAGCCGGTGCTGATCCTCCTGTCGCCCACGATCCCCCTGTACGGGGTCCCGGCGAATCTGCTCGCCGAACCCGCGGCGCCCATCGCCACGGCGCTCGGCTGCCTCGCGTGCCTGGTCCTGCCCTGGGCGCCGGCGCTCGGACAGGCGATCGTGTGGCTGGCCTGGGTCCCGGCCGCCTGGATCGCCCAGGTCGCGCGGGTGGCGAGCGCGCTGCCGGCGCACGCGCTGCCGTGGCCGGAGGGCCTGCTCGGGGTCGGGTTGTGCGCTGTTCTGGCGGTGGCGGTCCTGCTGGTCTGCGTGCGGCATCGAATCCCGCGCGCGGTCGGACTGTGCGCAGGAGTCGTCCTGGCCTGCGCGGGCGTGAGCTACGCGGGTGCCCTCGGCGGCGGAGCGGTCGCTCGCGTCGTGGCGCTTCCGGCCGACTGGGCGATCGCCGCCTGCGACGTAGGGCAGGGCGACGCCATCCTCCTGCGCGACGGGGCCGCCGTCGTCATGATCGACGTCGGCCGCGAGCCGGAGCCGGCCGCCGCCTGTCTTGACCGCCTCGGAATCGGCCGGATCACCCTCCTGGTCCTGACGCACTACGACGCCGACCATGTCGGCGGCCTTGCCGGGATCGTCGACCGCGCGGAGCGCGCCTTCGTCGGGCCGGCTGTCCGCGACGCCGACGAGGCGGTCCTGGCGCGGCTGCGCGCCGCCGGCGTTCCCACACAGCACGCGACGGCTGGGATGGCCGGCACCCTCGGGGGCACGACGTGGCGCCTGCTCTGGCCGCCGTCCGCGCCCGGCCGGCCCGGCGAGCCGGCGCGCGACGGGCCCACGGGGAACGAAGGCAGCATCGTCCTCGAATCACAGGGTCACGGTCTCAGCGCCCTGTTCCTCGGCGACCTCGACGAACGCGGACAGGACCGGCTGCTCGCGACGGGAGCGGTGCGCCCCGTCGACGTCGTGAAGGTCGCGCACCACGGCTCGGCCGACCAGAGCCCCGCACTGTACGACACGCTCCGCGCGCGCCTGGGACTCGTCTCGGTCGGCGCCGACAACGGCTACGGCCACCCCACGCGCCGCGCCCTCGGGATGCTGGCCGCTGCCGGCACCGCGGTCGCCCGCACCGATCAACAGGGCATGCTGCTGGTCTCACCGGGAACGCAAGGCCCGACGCTGTGGTCGGAGCGCGCAGGGGAGGCGGCGTCCCCGGGAGCGGCCGGTCCCGTGTCCGTCGGTCCGGCGTGCAGCGGTGCCGGTCGCGCGGCCGGGGTCGCTCCCGTCGCCACCTGCACCCCTGGTGACCGCGATGACAGTGGCCGCCCGTATCCTGGAGGTGGACGAGGAGGAACGTGGCGACCCGAAACACCGGCCGTACCGGCGCGAGCCGAGGCGGCAACGGCCGCGGCGGCGCAGCGCGCACGGCGAGCGCGATCCCGCAGCTTCCGTGGAACCGCATCCGGGCGGCCCCCGTGGTGCTCGTCAGCGGGCCCGAGGGCTTCCTGGCCGACCGGGCCACGCGGATGCTGCGCGACGAGCTCAAGGCCGCCGACCCGAGCCTCGAGATCAGCGACCTCTCCGCGGCCGACTACGCGCCCGGGGAGCTGCTCACGCTCGCGAGCCCCTCCCTGTTCGGGGAGCCGCGGCTCATCCGGGTGGAGGCGGTGGAGAAGTGCGGCGACGCCTTCCTCGCCGAGATGCTCGACTACCTCACGGCGCCCGCCGACGGCACGGTCGTTGTGCTCCGCCACGCCGGCGGGGTGCGTGGCAAGAAGCTGCTCGATGCCATCCGCTCCGGCGCGGGCGGCGGGGTCGAGGTGGTCTGCACCGAGCTCAAGAAGGACTCCGAGAAGTACGAGTTCGCCCAGGCCGAGTTCTCCGCGGCGGGGCGCAAGATCACGCCGGGGGCGCTGCGGGCGATCACGTCCGCGTTCGCAGACGACCTCGCCGAGCTCGCCGCCGCCTGCCAGCAGCTGCTGTCGGACTCCGCCGAGCAGATCACCGAGGCGACCGTCGACAAATACTACGGCGGCCGGGTCGAGACCAACGCGTTCCAGGTGGCCGACGCCGCGATCGCCGGGCGCCACGGGGAGGCCCTGGTCACCCTGCGGCACGCCCTCGCCTCCGGCGCCGACCCCGTGCCGATGGTGGCCGCGTTCGCGAGCAAGATCCGCACCATGGCGAAGCTCTCCGGCGCCCGCGGCGGCTCGGGTCAGCTCGCTCAGCAGTTCGGCCTCGCGCCGTGGCAGGTGGACCGGGCGCGCCGCGACCTCGCCGGGTGGACGGAGGACGGGCTGGGCCGCTGCATCGAGGTGCTCGCCGAGACGGACGCCAACGTGAAGGGCGGCGGCCGCGACCCGGTGTTCGCCCTCGAGCGCCTGGTCCGGATCGTCAGCTCCCGCGGCCGCGAGTAGTCGCGGCTCCGAGCCCGCGCAACCGAAGCGGACGCGGGCCGTGCGCACGGATCCCGCGACCCCTCGTTCCTCCACTCCCGACCAAGCAAACGAAAACCCCCGCCCCGGACGGATCCGGGAGCGGGGGTTTCGAAGAGGCGTTCAGCGCCCGCGGGGCGCTTGGCGCCCGTGCTGATCGTGGATCAGAGCGCGGCGACCTGCTTGGCGATGGCCGACTTGCGGTTCGCCGCCTGGTTCTTGTGGATGACGCCCTTGCTGACGGCCTTGTCGAGACGCTTCGAGGCGAGGCTCAGGGCGGCGGTGGCCTTGTCCTTGTCGCCGGCGGCGACGGCCTCGCGGGTGGCGCGGACGGCGGTCTTGAGCTGGCTCTTGACGGCCTTGTTGCGCTCCTGCGCCTTCTTGTTGGTGCGGTTGCGCTTGATCTGCGACTTGATGTTTGCCACGGATGGTTACTTTCGTTCGAAGTGAGTATCGGAGGTGCCGCTCAGCGGGAGAGGGCCGCCGGTGCGGCGTCGTGCGGGACACCCACACGCAAGCCAACAAACAACTTTAGCAGCGGGCCTGCCCTCCGACCAAAACGGCGACGGCGCGATGCGGCCTCAGTCGGCCGCCACGGCCTCCCGCACGTACGACCCGCTGGTCAGCTCATCGAGCAGCGTCGGCCCGTTCGGCTCCCAGCCGAGGTCGATCCGCGCCTTCGCGCCGCGCGCCTGCTGGTCCAGCAGCAGCGCCTCGGCCAGCCCGGCGCCGAGCCGCTCCTCCGTCTCGGCCACGGACTCGGCCTGCACGCCGCCGACCACACGGGCCGCGGCGGCCGCCGCCTCGCCGAGCTGCCGCACGGTGGGGTTCGCGCCGCTCGCGCCGATGTACGTGGACCCAGCGTCGCCCTGCTCCAGAGCGAGCACGTAGAGCGCAGCGAGGTCGTCGACGTGCACGGTCGCCCAGTGCTGCGAGCCGTCGCCGATGAGGCGCAGCGCGGGCGCGACGCCGTCGCCGCGCGGCGCGTCCACGATCACGTTCGCCAGGCCCTTGCCGTGGCCGTACACGATGGAGGGCACGACGACCATCCCGCGCACGCCCGCCGCGCCGAGCACCCGGGCCTCGTTCGCTCCGCGCCACGCCGTGATCGCGGGCGCGTCGGCGGGGGACTCCTCGGTGATGTCGCCGTTGGTCCCGTACGTCCAGATGCCGCCGGTGTGCACGAACGGCTTGTCGCTGCCCTCCAGGGCGCGCAGCACGGCGTCGATGAGGATCGGGTCGACCTCCTGGGCCGACGCCAGGTGGATGACGCCGTCGCTCTCCAGGGCGGCGCGGGCGACGAGGTCCGCGTCGGTCGCGCCGCCGATCAGGGCGACCGCGCCGGCGGCCTCCACGATCGCCGCCTTCTCCGCGTCGCGCACGAGCGCGGTCACGCTGTGCCCCTCCTCGATCAGGCGGGGGAGGACGGAGGTGCCGATGAATCCGGTCGCGCCGGTCAGAAGGATGCTCATACGTGAGGACAACGCGCGCCCGCCCGATGCATTCCACAGTCCGCCCGCGCCGGCGACTTCTCCACTGATCCGCGGACCCCCGGGCCCCTCGCCGGCGCGAGCGTAGGCTCGAAAC
Source organism: Leifsonia sp. KNZ12-8B (assembly GCF_056755495.1). Classification (NCBI taxonomy): domain Bacteria; kingdom Bacillati; phylum Actinomycetota; class Actinomycetes; order Micrococcales; family Microbacteriaceae; genus Leifsonia; species Leifsonia sp. KNZ12-8B. The sequence goes on along the minus strand of NZ_JBPGXM010000020.1, from coordinate 32,307 downwards.
CATGACCGGAACCTCCATCGCCATCGTCAACGCCTACGTCGTCCCCGTCTCCGCCGACCCGATCGAGGGCGGCGCCGTGCTGATCCAGGAGGGCCGCATCGCCGCGGTCGGTCCTGCCGACGCCGTCGAGATCCCCGAGGGCGCGCAGACCGTCGACGCCGCGGGCAAGTGGGTGCTCCCCGGCTTCGTGGAGGCGCACGGCCACGTCGGCATCCACGAGGAGGCCAACGGCCCCGCGGGCGACGACACGAACGAGATGACGACGCCCAACACCGCGGCCGTGCGCGCGCTGGACGCGATCAACATCGACGACGAGGGCTTCCGCGACGCCCTGTCCGGCGGCGTCACCTCTGTGGTCGTCAAGCCGGGCTCCGGCAACCCGATCGGCGGCCAGACCGTCGCGATCAAGAGCTGGGGCGGCCGCACCATCGACGAGCAGATCATCCGCGAGGCCGTGAGCGTGAAGTCGGCGCTCGGCGAGAACCCGAAGCGCGTCTACGGCGGCAAGAACCAGACGCCGAGCACGCGGCTCGGCGTTGCGATGATCATCCGCGAGGCGTTCGTGGAGGCGCAGAACTACCGTGCCCAGCGCGCGGAGGCGGAGCGTGACGGCAAGGCGTTCGCCCGCGACCTCACCAAGGAGACGCTGGCGCGCGTCCTCGACGGCGAGCTGTACTGGGACCAGCACACCCACCGCCACGACGACATCGCGACCGCGATCCGCCTGGCCGACGAGTTCGGCTACAAGCTGGTCGTCAACCACGGCACGGAGGCGCACAAGATCGCCGACGTGCTGGCCGAGCGCGACATCCCGGTGATCTTCGGCCCGATGTTCACCTCCCGCTCCAAAGTGGAGCTGCGCGACCGCGCGATCGCCAACCTCGCGGCGATCGCGGCCGCCGGCGTCCGGGTCGCGATCACCACGGACCACCCCGTCGTGCCGATCAACTTCCTCGTGCACCAGGCGTCGCTCGCCGTGAAGGAGGGACTGCCGCGGCAGACCGCGCTGGAGGCGCTGACCGTGAACCCGGCGTCGTTCCTCGGCCTCGACGACCGCGTCGGCTCACTGACCGCGGGTCTCGACGCCGACGTGGTGATCTGGTCCGGCGACCCGCTGGACGTGAACTCCCGCGCCGAGCGCGTCTTCATCGGCGGCGCGGAGGTCTACCGCTGGGAGGACGGCGCCGGTCACGTGGTCGAGCGCTCCGAGCGCTTCGCCTGACGCATCGCCCGTAGCGACCCCGGTACCACTGCGGTACCGCCTCCGGTGGCATCGCGCCGCGCCCCTTCATGGGAGAATGGCGGCACGATGTCACCACGAGCTCTGAAGGCCCTCGAGCCGGCCGCCACCGACCCGGCCTCCATCCGCAACTTCTGCATCATCGCCCACATCGACCACGGCAAGTCGACGCTGGCCGACCGGATGCTGCAGATCACCGGCGTCGTCGCCGAGCGTGACATGCGCGCGCAGTACCTCGACCGCATGGACATCGAGCGCGAGCGCGGCATCACCATCAAGAGCCAGGCGGTGCGGATGCCGTGGGCGGTCGACGGCGACACCTTCGCGCTCAACATGATCGACACGCCCGGCCACGTCGACTTCACGTACGAGGTGTCCCGGTCGCTCGCCGCGTGCGAGGGCGCCATCCTGCTCGTCGACGCCGCGCAGGGCATCGAGGCGCAGACGCTCGCGAACCTCTATCTCGCGCTCGAGAACGACCTCACGATCGTCCCCGTCCTCAACAAGATCGACCTCCCCGCGGCCGACCCCGACAAGTACGCGGCCGAGCTCGCCAGCCTCATCGGCGGCAAGCCGGAGGACGTGCTCCGCGTCTCCGGCAAGACCGGGATGGGTGTGGAGGAGCTGCTCGACCGGGTCGTGCAGGAGATCCCCGCACCGGTCGGCGTGGCCGACGCGCCCGCGCGCGCCATGATCTTCGACTCCGTCTACGACAGCTACCGCGGCGTCGTGACGTACGTCCGGATGGTCGACGGCAAGCTGCAGCCGCGCGAGCGCATCCAGATGATGTCGACGAAGGCGACCCACGAGATCCTCGAGATCGGCGTCTCCGCTCCCGAGCCGACCCCGTCGAAGGGTCTGGGCGTCGGCGAGGTGGGCTACCTGATCACCGGCGTGAAGGACGTGCGCCAGTCGAAGGTCGGCGACACGATCACGACGGCAGCCAAGCCCGCGACCGAGGCCCTGCCCGGCTACACCGAGCCGAAGCCGATGGTGTTCTCCGGCCTGTACCCGATCGACGGCAGCGATTACCCGGAGCTCCGCGAGGCGCTCGACAAGCTCAAGCTCTCCGACGCCGCGCTCGTCTACGAGCCCGAGACGTCGGTCGCGCTCGGCTTCGGCTTCCGCTGCGGCTTCCTCGGCCTCCTGCACCTGGAGATCATCACCGAGCGGCTCTCGCGCGAGTTCGGCCTCGACCTCATCACCACCGCGCCCAGCGTGATCTACGAGGTGACCACCGAGGACAAGAAGACCGTCACCGTCACGAACCCCAGCGAGTTCCCCGGCGGCAAGATCGAAAAGGTGCAGGAGCCCATCGTCAAGGCGGCGATCCTCGCGCCGAAGGACTACGTCGGCGTCATCATGGAGCTCTGCCAGAGTCGCCGCGGCACCCTCCTCGGCATGGAGTACCTCGGTGAGGACCGCGTCGAGATCCGCTACACCATGCCGCTCGGCGAGATCGTCTTCGACTTCTTCGACCAGCTGAAGAGCCGCACCGCCGGGTACGCCTCGCTCGACTACGAGCCGGCGGGGGAGCAGGAGGCCGATCTGGTGAAGGTCGACATCCTCCTCCAGGGCGAGACCGTCGACGCCTTCAGCGCGATCGTCCACCGCGACAAGGCCTACGCGTACGGCACGATGATGGCGGGGAGGCTGCGCGAGCTGATCCCGCGGCAGCAGTTCGAGGTCCCGATCCAGGCCGCCATCGGCGCCCGCATCATCGCCCGCGAGAACATCCGCGCGATGCGCAAGGACGTGCTCGCCAAGTGCTACGGCGGCGACATCACCCGCAAGCGCAAGCTCCTCGAGAAGCAGAAGGAGGGCAAGAAGCGCATGAAGATGGTCGGCCGCGTCGAGGTCCCCCAGGAGGCGTTCATCGCCGCGCTGTCGGGCGACACCGAGAAGACCAAGGACAAGAAGTGAAGCAGGACTCGAAATGAAGCAGGCCGAGAAGTAGGGCGAGAATAGACCTCATGCGCCGCTCCTCCTTCACCGACCAGCCCGTCACGTACGGCGCCGTCGGCGGCACCCAGGCCGCGGACCTGCTCTACTACCCGCCGCAGGGCTACCGACCGCTCGAACGCAGCGTTCGCCTCGGCTCCGGGGAGGAGCGGTTCGAGACCGCCGCGTCGGCGCTGATGTCGTGGGGCGTGCAGCGCGGCAGCGGCATCCTCGTCACCGACGTGCAGGAGGGCACCGGCGTCCAGTACGAGGGCATCGAGTACAACGCCGACGGCACGCCGCGCGGGATGCGCGAGCACCGCGTCGAGGAGCACGTCTTCGCCGACGACGGCACGCCCTTCATCCGCAACGGGATGACCGCGCTGCTGAAGATCCCGTTCGGGCCGTTCAAGTTCTCTGCGCCCGTGCGAGTCGTCTACGTCGTCGACGAGCCGGACCGGAAGGGCTTCGCTTACGGGACCCTGCACGGGCACCCGGTGAGCGGCGAGGAGGCGTTCCTCGTGGAACTGCGCGCCGACGGGACGGTCTGGTTCGTCGTGCGCGCCTTCTCGCGGCCGTCGAACGGCTTCTACCGGTTCTTCTCGCCGATCCTGACGCTCGTGCAGCGCAGCTACACGAAGAAGTACCTGCGCTCGCTGCTGCCGGCGCGCTCCGTCTGATGCCGAGCACCCTTCCTCTCGGCGACCCGGCTCCCGCCGACGGCGTGCTGCCCGCGACAGCGGCGGCCGGCGCCGCCGAGCGCGACTTCGGCGTCTACCTGCACGTGCCGTTCTGCCGGGTGCGCTGCGGCTACTGCGACTTCAACACCTACACGGCGACCGAGCTGCGCGGCGTCTCCCAGTCGGACTACGCCGGACACGCGGTCCGGGAGGTGGCCTTCGGCGCGACAGCGCTGGAGCGCTCGGGCGTGCCCGCCCGACCGGCGTCGACGGTGTTCTTCGGGGGCGGCACCCCGACCCTCCTGCCGCCCGGCGACCTGGCCGCGATGCTGGGTGCCGTTCGCGACACCTGGGGGCTGGTTCCCGGCGCCGAGGTGACGACGGAGGCGAATCCCGACTCGGTCGACGCGGAGGACCTCCAGCGGCTCGCCGACGCCGGCTTCACCCGGGTGAGCTTCGGGATGCAGTCCGCCGTCCCGCACGTGCTCGAGACGCTGGAGCGCACGCACGACCCGGCGCGCATCCCGCTCGTGGTCGGCTGGGCGCGCGAGGCCGGACTCGACGTCAGCCTCGACCTCATCTACGGGACGCCGGGCGAGTCCCTCGCCGACTGGCAGCGGAGCCTGGAGACCGCGCTCGCGTGCGAGCCCGACCATCTGTCCGCCTACGCCCTGATCGTCGAGCCGGGGACCAAGCTGGCGCGCCAGATCCGCTCCGGTCAGGTGGCGGAGCCGGACGACGACCTCGAGGCCGACATGTACGAGCTGGCCGACACCGCGCTGGCGGCCGCCGGGTACGACTGGTACGAGGTCAGCAACTGGTCCCGCGGGGCGGAGCACCGCTCGCGGCACAATCTCTCGTACTGGCTCGGTCACGACTGGTGGGGGATCGGCCCCGGCGCGCACAGCCACGTCGGCGGCGTGCGCTGGTGGAACGTGAAGCATCCCGCCGCGTACGCGCAGCGGGTCCTGGCGGGGGAGTCCCCGGCCGCCGGGCGGGAGACCCTCGACGACGAGACCCGGCGGGTCGAGCGGGTGCTGCTGCTGACGCGCATCCGCGAGGGCATCCGCACGGCCGAGCTGGAGCCGGAGGGCCGCCGCGCCGTCGCCGGACTCATCGCCGACGGCCTCGTGGACGCGAAAGCCGCCCTCGCCGGGTCGGTGGTGCTGACCCTGCGAGGGCGGCTCTTGGCGGACGCCGTCGTCAGGCGGCTGCTGCCGGAGGAGTGACGGTGACGCCGCTCAGCTGACGAACTTGATGGCCACCGGGTAGGTGTAGTACTCGCCCTGGTTCGCCTTCACGGCCGCGATGATCGCGAACACGATGCTGACCACCCAGGCGGCGAGCACGATGAACAGGCCGATCACGACGATCGACAGGATCCAGCCCACGATGTACGCGATGAAGATCGTGATCTGGAAGTTCAGCGCGGTGGCGGTGTGCGCGCGGATGAACGGGCCGCGGTCCTTCAGCACGAGGTAACCGATGAGCGCCGGGATCCAGCCGAACAGGATCCCCCCGATGTGAATGAGGGTGGCCCACAGCTTCTCGTCGGCCGGGCTCAGCTGCTGTGCGGATCCTCCGTACGGCGGCTGCTGGGGCGGCGGCGGGGGTGTAGCGGACATGATCTCTCCTTGGAGTGGTCGGTCGGACGCTGCTCAGCCTAGAGGGGCGGGCGCGAGTCTGAGAAGACGCCGAGAGCGTTTCGTCACTTGATGAAGCGGAAGTTCATCGGATAGCGGTAGGTGCCGCCGCCGTTCACGCGGATGAAGCCGAGGATCGACAGCACGAGGTTCACCACGTACAGGGCCCACGGGATGAGGAGGCTGAAGAGCAGGTAGCCGATCCCGCCGACGAGCGGGATGGACCCGAGCACCAGTCCGATCATCTGCGAGATCACCCAGCCGATGATCCAGGTGATCTGCCAGTTGAGCGCCTCCTTCGCCTCCTGCGCCGTCAGCCGGCCGCGATCCTTGAAGACGAGCCAGATGATGAGCGACGGCAGGAGCCAGAGGATGCCGCCGAGGTGGGCGAACGACGCCCACTGCTTGTCCTGGGCGGCGTCGAGCGGCGCGGGAGGGGAGGCCTGGCCTCCGTACGGCTGCTGATCGGACATGCGGGTTCCCTCCTTCGCGGCCGCGACGCCGCTGGCCGGTGCGCATACGGTAGCGCCGGGCGTGTCGCCCCGCAATCACCGATTCCCAGCGGCGCGCGATATGATTAGCACTCCAGAGCATTGAGTGCCAGTTCCATCGGATGACGAGTCGGCAGGAGGGGTTCGCATGGTCTCGGAACGCAGCCTCGAGGTCCTTCGCGTGATCGTCCAGGACTACGTGGCCTCCCGCGAGCCGGTGGGGTCGAAGAGCATCGTCGAGCGGCACGCGTTCGGCGTGTCCGCGGCGACCATCCGCAACGACATGGCGGCGCTGGAGGAGGAGGAGCTGATCGCGGCCCCGCACACCTCCTCCGGGCGCGTGCCCACCGACAAGGGCTACCGCCTGTTCGTCGACCACCTGGCGGAGGCGCGGCCGCTGACCCCCGCGCAGCGCACAGCCATCGAGGCGTTCCTCGGCCAGTCGGTCGACCTCGACGACGTGCTGTCGCGCACGGTCCGCCTGCTCTCGCAGCTGACCAACCAGGTCGCGCTGGTGCAGTATCCCTCGGTGCAGCGCTCGCGCATCCGGCACGTGGAGCTGGTCTCGCTCGCGCCGCGCCGCCTCCTGAGCGTGCTCATCACCGATTCGGGGGCGGTCGAGCAGCGGGTGATCGAGTTGTCCGGCGAGCTCACCGACGAGGAGATCGCCGAGGTGCGCGGATCCGTGAACGGCGCCGTCGCCGGCCTGTCGCTCGTCGACGCCGCGGCCCGGCTGCGCCTGCTGCCCGGAGCGCTGACCGAGCGCACGCGCGCGATCGTCGAGCCGGTGGCGAGCGCGCTGCTCGACCAGATCGCGGCCAACCGGCACGAGAAGCTCGTCATGGCCGGCGCCGCCAACCTGGTGCGCACCGAGACCGACTTCCCCGGCACGATCACCCCGGTGCTGGAGGCGATCGAGGAGCAGGTGGTGCTGCTGCGCCTGTTCGACGAGATGGCGCACGAGCAGCACTCCGTCGCGGTCAGCATCGGCCGTGAGAACCCGGTGATGGGGCTCGCCGAGACCTCTGTCATGTCCAGCGGGTACAGTGCCGCGGGGTCCGACGTGGCCCGCGTCGGGCTGCTCGGCCCGCTCCGCATGGACTACTCCGGCAACATGGCGGCCGTCCGTGCCGTCGCACGCTACCTCTCGCGCCTCCTCGGCGACTAGCCGCCCCGCGAGACACACCCACGACAAGAAGGAACAGCCTTACGTGGCCGACCACTACGAAGTCCTCGGCGTTGACCGCAACGCCACCCCCGACGAGATCAAGAAGGCGTACCGCCGCCTGGCGCGGGAGCTGCACCCCGACGTGAACCCGAGCGCCGAGGCGCAGGAGCGGTTCAAGCTCGTCACCCACGCCTACGACGTGCTCAGCGACCCGCAGCAGCGGCAGCAGTACGACCTTGGCGGCTCCACCGGCTTCGGCGGCGCCGGCCCGGCCGACTTCGGCGGCTTCGGCGACATCTTCGAGACGTTCTTCGGCGGCGGTGGAGGCGCGACGCGCGGTCCCCGGTCGCGTCGCGAGCGGGGACAGGACGCCCTGCTCCGGGTGGAGGTCGACCTCGACGAGGTCGTCTTCGGCACGCACCGCGACCTGGAGGTCGACACGGCCGTGGTCTGCGAGACCTGCAACGGCTCCTGCTGCCAGCCGGGCACCGCGCCGGTCACCTGCGACATCTGCCACGGCACCGGCAGCATCCAGCGGTCGGTCCGCTCGCTGCTCGGCAATGTGATGACCTCGAGCCCCTGCGGCACCTGCCGCGGCTACGGCACGGTCATCGCGACGCCGTGCGTCACCTGCCAGGGCCAGGGCCGGGTGCGCGCCCGCCGCACGGTGCCCGTGGACATCCCCGCCGGCGTCGACACCGGCCTGCGGCTGCAGATGCCGGGCTCCGGCGAGGCCGGCCCCGCCGGCGGCCCGAACGGCGATCTGTACCTCGAGATCAAGGTCAGGCACCACGACGTGTTCAGCCGCGACGGCGACGACCTGCTCTGCACGCTCGAGCTGTCGATGACCGACGCCATCCTCGGCACCACCGCGACCGTCCACTCGCTCGACGGCGACATCCGGCTGGAGCTGAAGCCCGGCACGCAGAGCGCGGACATCATCACGGTGAAGGACCGGGGCATCACGCACCTGCGCGGCACGGGCCGCGGCGACCTCCGGGTCGGCATCCAGGTGGTCACGCCGACGAAGCTCGACCACAAGGAGAAGGAGCTGATCAAGAAGTTCGCGGCCGTGCACAAGGGCCAGGAGCCGTCGCTCGCGCGGTTCCAGCAGGGCCTGTTCGCCAAGCTGCGCGATCGCTTCCTGAACCTCTGAGATGAGCTCGCTCTACCTGCGCGAGGACCTCGACGACGTCGTCGTCGGCGCCCGGCTCTCCCTGACCGGGGCGGAGGCGAAGCACGCCGCGACGGTCAACCGCACCCGCCCGGGCGAGTCGGTGCTGATCGGCAACGGCCGCGGCCTGGTCGCCGCGGGCGAGGTCATCGTCGCGACGAACGCCGAGCTCACCATCGACGTGGAGGCGGTGGAGCGCGTCGAGCGCCCGTCGCCCAGGATCACGCTGGTGCAGGCGCTCGCGAAGGGCGACCGCGACGAGCTGGCCGTGCAGGCGGCGACCGAGCTGGGCGTGGACCGTGTGGTGCCGTGGTCCGCCGCGCGGTCCGTCTCGCGCTGGGAGGGGCAGAAGGTCGCCAAGGGCCGCGACCGCTGGGCGGCGATCGTGCGGGAGGCCGCGAAGCAGTCGATCCGCGCGTGGACGCCCGAGGTGGCGGAGCTGGCGACGACGAAGCAGGTCGCCGCGCTGGCGTCCGGGGCGCGCCTCCTGATCCTGGAGCCGGGAGCCTCCGCGCCGCTCACCGCGGTCGAGGCGGACGGCCGCGACCTCGTGCTCGTCGTCGGCCCGGAGGGCGGGATCGCGCCGCAGGAGCTGGCGGCGTTCCGCGAGGCGGGCGCCGAGGCGGTGCGCCTGGGCGACACCGTGCTGCGCACCTCCACCGCGGGCCCGGCCGCCCTCGCCGTGCTGAACGCGGCGCTCGGCCGCTGGTGACGGCGGAGCCCGTCCCGCCCACGCGCTCCCGGTGCCTCTTTCGCCCCCGGTGAACGGCCGCCCCGGCGTCGGCGCTCACCCGTAGGATGGAGGGTATGGAGACTGCGGAGCCCTCGATCTTCTCGCGCATCATCGCGCGCGAGATCCCGGCCGACATCGTCTACGACGGCGACCGCGTCGTCGCGTTCCGCGACATCGCGCCGAAGGCGCCGGTGCACCTGCTCGTCGTTCCCAAGACGCAGGAGTACCGCGATGTCGTCGAGCTCGCCGCCGGCGATCCGGGCCTGCTCGCCGAGCTGGTGGCCACCGCGAAGCGGCTGGCCGACGAGCACGGCAGCGGCGACTTCCGCCTGGTCTTCAACACCGGCGCCGGCGCCGGCCAGACCGTGTTCCATGTGCACGCCCACGTACTGAGCGGAGACGCCGAGCGCCCGCTCGAGGAAGGAAGCCTTGCCGACTAGCGAATCCACGCCCGCTGCTGGCACCCCCGCCGACGGAGGGGCCGAGGCCCTGCTCAGCGTCGACGGCGTCCAGATGGTCCGGCTGCTCGGGCCGCAGGACCGGCTCCTGACCACGCTGGAGCGCCAGTACCCGCAGGTGAGCGTGCACGTGCGCGGCAACGAGATCCGCCTCACGGGCGACGCCGCCCAGGTGGAGTCGGCGCGGCGCCTGATCGAGGAGCTGCTGCAGATGGTGCGCAACGGGCAGGAGATCAGCCCGGCCGAGGTCACCAGCTCGGCTCGCATGCTCGAGACCGACCTCAACCTGAGCCCGGCCGACGTGCTCAGCCAGGCGATCCTGACCGCGCGCGGCAAGAGCATCCGGCCGAAGACGCTCGGCCAGAAGAACTACGTCGACGCGATCGACCACAACACGATCGTGTTCGGGATCGGCCCCGCCGGTACCGGCAAGACCTACCTGGCGATGGCGAAGGCGGTGCAGGCCCTCCAGCGCAAGGAGGTCAACCGCATCATCCTGACGCGTCCCGCGGTGGAGGCCGGCGAGCGCCTGGGCTACCTGCCCGGCACGCTCACCGACAAGATCGACCCCTACCTGCGGCCGCTGTACGACGCGCTCAACGAGATGATGGACCCGGACCTGGTGCCGAAGCTGCTCGCGGCCGGCACGATCGAGGTCGCGCCGCTGGCGTACATGCGCGGCCGCACCCTGAACGATTCGTTCATCATCCTCGACGAGGCGCAGAACACGACTCCCGAGCAGATGAAGATGTTCCTGACGCGTCTCGGCTTCGGCTCCAAGATGGTCGTGACCGGCGACATCACGCAGGTCGACCTCCCGAACGCGGCCAGCGGTCTGCGGCTCGTGACGCGCGTGCTGAACGACATCGACGACATCCACTTCGCCAGGCTCACCAGCGAGGACGTCGTCCGGCACACGCTGGTCGGCCGGATCGTGGACGCCTACACCGAGTACGACGCGCGCCAGCAGGCGCGGCATTTCGAGCGCGAGCAGGCGGCCGAGTTCGCCAACCGCGCCGAGCGCCGCACCGGCACGCCGCGCGACCACCTTCCGAAGCGACGATGAGGGCGACCCCGTGAGCATCGAGATCAACAACGAGTCGGCCATCGAGGTCGACGAGTCCGCCCTGCAGCGCCTGGCCGGCTACGCGTTCGACATCATGCACGTGCACCCCGACGCCGAGCTCGCGATCGTCCTGGTCGACGAGGCCGCGATGGAGCAGCTGCACGTGCAGTGGATGGACGAGCCGGGCCCGACCGACGTGCTGAGCTTCCCGATGGACGAGCTGCGCCCCGGCACCGAGGACGAGCCGTCGCCCGCCGGCCTGCTCGGCGATGTGGTGCTCTGCCCGCAGGTCGCCCAGATGCAGGCCGAGACGGCCGGGCACACGCTGATGGACGAGCTGCTGCTGCTGACCACGCACGGCATCCTCCACCTCCTCGGCTTCGACCACGCCGAGCCGGCGGAGGAGCGGGAGATGTTCGGCATCCAGCGCGACATCCTGGTGGGCTTCTCCCGCTACGACCGACAGCGCTAGGCACCCGCATGCTCGCAACGCTGTTCTTCATCGTCGCGTTCCTGCTCGTCGCGTTCGGCGGCCTGATGGCCGCGGTCGACTCCGCCATGGGCGTGCAGTCGCGCGCCGACATCGCGGACCTCGCCGAGACCTCCCGCGCGAAGAAGTCGCTGAGCGCGATCGCCGCCGACCCGGACCCGCACTTCAACGCGGTCAACTTCTCCCGCATCATCGCGGAGACGACCGCGGCGGTGCTCGTCACCCTCGCCTTCGAGCAGATCTTCGAGGAGTGGTGGATCTCGCTGATCCTGTCGGCGCTGATCATGACCGCGGTCTCGTTCGTGCTGGTCGGCGTGAGCCCGCGCAGCGTCGGCCGGGCGAACTCGCAGCTGCTGCTGCGGCTCGCGGCGCCGCTCGTGCGCTTCGTGCGCGTGGTCCTGGGCCCGATCCCCGGCGGCCTGGTCGCCCTCGGCAACCGGGTCACGCCGTCGCGCGCCCGGTCGGCGCCGGTGACGAGCGAGGAGCAGCTGCTCAGCATCGTCGACGAGGCGACCGCCTTCGACGTGCTCGAGGAGGACGACCGCGAGCTCATCCACTCGATCTTCGAGTTCAACGACACCGTCGTGCGCGAGGTGATGATCCCGCGCACGGACATGATCGCGGTCGACGCCTCCTCCGGCATCGGCACGGCGATGGGCCTCTTCTTCAGCAAGGGCGTCTCGCGCATGCCGGTGATCGACGGCGACCCGGACGAGGTCGTCGGCATCCTCTACCTGCGGGATGTCGCCCGGCTCAGCTTCGAGAGCACGCTCGGCGCCGACACGGTGACGCTGCGCGAGCTGGCCAGGCCCGCGCTGTTCGTGCCGGAGTCGCAGAAGGCCGACGCGCTGCTGCGGCAGATGCAGCGCGAGTCCAACCACCTGGCCATGGTCGTGGACGAGTACGGCGGCATCGCCGGGCTGGTCACCCTCGAGGACCTCATCGAGGAGCTGGTCGGCGACATCTCGGACGAGTACGACCACGAGCTGGCCCTCGTCCAGGACCTGGGCGACGGCCGTTACCGCGTCGCCACCCGGATGCCGATCGACGACCTCGGCGAGCTGTTCGACGTGGAGATCGAGGAGGACGACGTCGACAGCGTCGGCGGCCTCGTCGCCAAGGCGCTGGGCCGCCTGCCGGAGGTCGGCTCGACGGTCGCCGTGCACGGCCTCCGCTTCACCGTCGACCGGGTGGAGGGCCGCCGCCGGCACGTGAGCACAGTGCTCGTGGAGCGCGATGCGGCGCTGATCCCCGCCCAGGATGTGGAGCCGGAGCGCGACCGCGGTCGTGACCGAGACCGTGATCGCGACCGTGACCGCGATCGCGACAGAGACCACCACCGCCAGCCCCAGGAGGAGCGCCCGTGACCGAGTACCACGCCGGCTTCGTCTCGTTCGTCGGCCGCCCCAACGTGGGCAAGTCGACGCTGACCAACGCCCTCGTCGGCGAGAAGGTGGCGATCACCAGCTCGAAGCCGCAGACCACCCGCCGAGCGATCCGCGGCATCGTGCACCAGAAGGACGGCCAGCTCATCCTGGTCGACACGCCGGGCATCCACCGCCCGCGCACATTGCTCGGCGAGCGGCTGAACACGCTCGTGCAGTCCACGCTCGGCGACGTGGACGTGATCGGCTTCTGCATCCCGGCCGACGAGAAGATCGGCCCGGGCGACCGCTTCATCAACGAGCAGCTCGACGAGTACCCGCGCGCCAAGAAGGTCGCGATCGTCACCAAGATCGACCGGGCGAGCCGCCCGCAGGTCGCCGAGCAGCTGCTCGCGGTGTCGGCGCTGCGCGAGTGGGAGGCGATCATCCCGATCTCGGCGACGAGCAGCATCCAGCTCGACACGCTGACCGGTGAGCTGATGAAGCTGCTGCCGCCGTCGCCCGGCCCGCTGTACCCGGACGACGCCGTGACCGACGAGGGCCTGGAGGACCGGATCGCGGAGTACATCCGCGAGGCGGCGCTCGAGGGCGTGCAGGACGAGCTGCCGCACTCGCTCGCCGTGACGATCGACGACATCGTGGAGCGCGACGACAAGGATCTCGTCGAGGTGTACGCCAATTTGTTCGTCGAGCGCGACAGCCAGAAGGCCATCGTGATCGGCAAGGGCGGCAGCCGGCTCAAAGAGGTCGGGGCAGCCGCCCGCGGGCCGATCGAGGAGCTGCTCGGCCGCCACGTGTTCCTCTCCATCCGGGTGAAGGTCGCGAAGGACTGGCAGCGCGACCCGAAGCAGCTCGGGCGGCTCGGCTTCTGAGCCGACCGGCGCGTACATCCCGAGGATGATTCCCGCCGCTCGGCTCCGCAGCGCCCGCACGCTCCCCGTACCGTAGAGATATGCCCGATCGCCGCCGCCTCCTGAGCACCCTGGCGCCGCGCCGCTGGGTGCTGGAGCCTGCGCTCGCGGTGCTGCTGCTGGTCGCGTGGGTGCTGACCGGGCTGCCGTCCGACGCCGCCGCCGCTGTCGCTCTGCTGCTCTACGGAGCCGCGGTGGCGCTGTCGCGGGTGCTGCCTGCGGTGGCGCTCGGGATGGTGTGGCTCGGCGTGCTGGTGGAGCTGTCCGAATGGGAGCAACTTCCCGGCTCGTTCCGGATCATCGCCGCGGTCGCCGTGCTGGTGGTCGTGATCGGCGTGACGGCGCACGGCGGCCGGGTGCTGCGGTGGACCACGCTGGCGTCGGCGATCCTCATCGGCCCGGCGATGGCGTATCTGTTCACCGTGCGCGGGGAGCTGAAGTTCGCGCGGTTCGGGCCCGTGATCGCCGGGTATTACACCAGTCAGGGCGTCGGCGTGCTGCTGATGAGCGTGCTGATGGCGGTCGTCTTCGCGGCCGGCTGGCTGCTCGGCTTCCTGATCGCGCGGCAGCGTGTCGCGGCCGCCGCGGAGGACCAGGGCAGCTCGGTCCTGCTCTGGCTGGCGTCGTCGGGCGGGGTCGAGACGTCGGAGGACGAGCCGGACCGGCCCGGCCTCGTCCGCCGGCTCTCGCGGCGCGAGCTGACCTTCGACATCGTCGGCGCGGCGCTGCTCGCCCTGTTCTGCCTGTTCGCGGACTCGTCGATGCTCGGCGGGCTGACGGGCCCCGGCGGCGACCGCTCGGCCTTCCTGGTCATGGTCGCCATCGCCGTGGCGGTCGCGCTGCGCCGGCTCTCGCCCGCGGTGTCGCTCGCGCTCGCCTGGCTGGGCGCGGTGCTGCAGATGACCACCGGCCACAACATCCTGATCAGCGATGTCGGCATCCTCGTCGTGCTCTACGCCACCGCGGCCTACGGCGACCGCGTGGTGCGTTACGCCGGCCTGATCTCGGCCGGCCTTGGCGCGTTCGTGGCGGCGCTCTACCTGACGCTGACCTCCGCCCTCGGCCAGGACTACTTCAACCTGCTCTCGACCTCGCTGACGAGCCTCGCACTGCAGTTCGCGTTCCTGTTCATCGTGAGCGTCACCGTGCTGGCGCTGTCGTGGGTGCTCGGCCTGCTCATGCGCACGTGGCGCACCGCGCGGTACTCCCGCCGCGCCCGCGCCGCCGCCGAGCTCGACCGCGCGCGTGCCGTCGAGGACGTCGTCGTGGAGCAGGAGCGCACGCGCATCGCCCGGGACATGCACGACGTGGTCGCGCACTCGCTCGCCGTCGTCATCGCCCAGGCGGACGGCGCCCGCTACGCGCGTCACGCCGACCCGGAGGCGGTCGACCAGGCGCTCACGACGATCGCGGCGACCGCGCGCTCGGCGCTGACCGACGTGCGCGTGCTGCTCGCCGAGCTCCGCCACTCCCAGGCAGAGGGGCCGCAGCCGACGCTGGAGGACGTCGACCGGACGGTCGATCAGATCCGCGCGGCCGGCCTCCCTGTCACGCTGGAGCGCACCGGCGAGCTGGCCGGCCTCGGCTCGGCCCAGCAGATCGCCGCATACCGGATCGTGCAGGAGGCGCTGACCAACGCCCTCCGGCACGGCGACACCACCCGCCCCGCCGAGGTCGTCCTCGCCCGGGTCGACCAGAGCGCCGGGGGACCGGGGCTCGCCATCACCGTGAGGAACACCATGAAGCACCAGCCCGCCGAACCGCCGACCACCTCCGGTGCACCACGCGTCGGCCACGGACTGCCCGGGATGCGCGAGCGCGCCTCGCTCGCGGGCGGCAGCCTGACCGCCGGGCCGGTCGGGACCGGGTTCGTGGTGTCGGCGTTCCTGCCGGCGGGAGCGGCGGCATGAGCGCCGAGGAGCGGGTGGAGGCGCCCGCCGAGCCGCGCATCCGGGTACTGCTGGTCGACGATCAGGCGCTGTTCCGCGCGGGCGTGCGCATGCTGGTCGGGTCGCAGCCGGACCTGGAGCTCGCCGGGGAGGCGGCGAACGGTGCCGAGGGCGTCGAACTCGCCCGCAGCCTCCGCCCCGACGTCGTGCTGATGGATATCAGGATGCCGGTCATGGACGGCATCGCCGCGACCACCGCGATCGTCGCCGACGCCGAGCGCGCGGGCCGGACCCCGCCGCGCATCGTCGTGCTGACGACCTTCGACCTCGACGAGGCGGCGGCGCGCGCCATCCGTGGCGGGGCGAGCGGTTTCGTGCTGAAGGACGCCGAGCCGGAGTTCCTCCTCGCGGCCATCCGGACGGTGCACGCGGGCAGCGCGGTCATCGCCGCGGGGGCGACGCGGGAGCTGTTCCAGTACTTCTCGGACGACCGTCCCGCGAAGCCGGAGCCCGCCGAGTTCGCGACCCTCACCGCCCGGGAGCGCGAGATCTTCGTGCTGGCCGCGCGAGGGCTGAGCAACGCCGAGATCGCGGGGACCGAGTACCTCAGCGAGGCGACGGTGAAGACGCACATCAGCCGCATCCTGGCCAAGCTCGGCCTGCGCGACCGCGTGCAGATGGTCGTCTACGCGTTCGAGCACGGTCTGACCGGCGCGACCGAGTAGGACGCAGGATCATCCTCGCGGCGGACCCGGGATGGCCCTCCCGCCCGATCCGGCGCCAGGGGGACGCTCCCTAGCGTTGAAGGCATGCAGACCACCACACAGCCGACGCGGCACGTCGCGCGCGTCGAGGACGCGACCAGGACCTACGGCAGCGGCGCGGGCCGCGTCCACGCCCTCGCCGGCGTGACCCTCGGCATCCCCGCCGGACGCTTCACCGCGATCATGGGGCCGAGCGGCTCCGGCAAGTCGACGCTGATGCACGTCATGGCCGGCCTCGACGGCGTCACCAGCGGGCGCGTGTTCCTCGGCGACACCGAGATCACCGGCCTCGGAGATACCGAGCTCACGCTGCTGCGCCGCCGCCGCGTCGGCTTCGTCTTCCAGTCGTTCAACCTCGTCCCGACGCTCGACGTCGCCGCCAACCTCCGCCTCCCGTTCGAGCTCGACGGCCGCCGCCCGACGCTGGAGGAGGACGAGTGGATGGACCACCTCGTCGGCATCCTCGGGCTCGGCGACCGGCTGACCCACCGCCCGCACGAGCTCTCCGGCGGTCAGCAGCAGCGCGTCGCGATCGTCCGCGCGCTGGCCACCCGGCCCGATCTCGTCTTCGCGGACGAGCCGACCGGCAACCTCGACTCGCGGACCGGACGCGAGGTCCTGGCCGTGCTGCGTCAGGCCGCGAACGAGTTCGGCCAGAGCATCGCGATGGTCACCCACGACCCCGTGGCCGCGAGCTACGCCGACGGGATCGTGTTCCTCGCCGACGGCCGTATCGTCGCCGAGCGCGAGCGCTCCAGCGCCGAGGAGATCTCCGCCTACATGCTCGGGATGGAGGCGCGCGCGTGATCCGGGCCTTCCGCGCCAACGCCAGGGACCACCGGGCGACGATCCTCGTCGCCGCGCTGAGCGCCGCGTTCGGCGTCGCGCTGCTCGCCTGCACCAACGTGCTCGGCGCCTACATCGGCGCGACGCAGCTGGGCGATCACGGCTCCGTGCAGCTCGCCCTCCTCCTCGTCGCCGGCGTGTTCTTCGTGATCGCGGCCTACGTCGGAGCGGTCGTGACCACCAACACGGTCGCCACCATCATCGCGGGCCGGGTGCGTACGATCGCGCTGCTGCGCCTGCTCGGCTCGACCGCCCGCGCGCAGCGGCGCGCTGTCGCCGGCGAGGGCTTCGTCGCGGGCGCGCTCGGCGCCGTGGGCGGGGGAGCCGCAGCCGCGGCGCTCTCGCTCCTGGCCGTGCGGCTGTTCACCCTGGGCGGCGTGCTGCCGGACGTCCCGTACCCGGTGCTCACGCCCTCCCTGCTGGTCCCGGTCGTCGTCGTGATCGCGACCACGTGGCTCGCGTCCTGGGCCGGTGGACGCCGCGTGCTCACGGTCACCCCGCTGGAGGCGCTGGGCGCCGCGCAGGAGCCGCCCGCGCGAGCCGTCCGCCGGCCGGGCCGCCTGGCCGCGTCGCTGCTGCTGCTGGTGCCCGGCATCGCGCTCCTGGTCTTCGGCCTGCTGCTCGGGCTCGGGGTGTTCGCCCAGTCGAAGATCGACCTCCTCATCATCCTGGGCTTCCTGGCGGTGCTGGTCGCGCTCGTCGGCGGCGTGCTCTCGTTCACCGGGATCGTGCTCGCCGGTCCGTTCTTCCTGCCCCCGATCCTCCGCGCGACGGGCCTGCTGCTCGGGCGCGGAGCGGCCGGGAGGCTCGCCGCCGCCAACGCGGCCCGCAACCCGGAGCGCAGCTCGCGCACCGCCATCGGGCTCGTGATCGGCGTGACCCTGATCACGATGTTCGTCGTCGCCTCGGAGACCTGGCTGCGGGTCATCCGCACGGCCGCCGCCGCAGAGCCGGGGATGTACGCCGGCGCGGAGGAGGTCGTGACCGTGGCGATGATCGTCTTCACCGTGCTCGTCGGCTTCTCGGCCGTGATCGCCGCGGTCGGCGTCGTGAACAGCCTCTCGCTCAGCGTGCTCCAGCGCGCGCGGGAGCTCGGCCTGCTGCGGGCGCTCGGCTTCACCGCGACGCAGGTGAAGCGGATGGTGCTCGCCGAGTCCGCGCAGCTGACCGTCGCCTCGGTGGTGACCGGGCTCGTGCTCGGCACCGCCTACGGCTGGATCGGAGCCGAGTCGCTGCTTGGCAGCATCCCGGGCGGCGGACTGCTGCCGCCGGTCGTGCCCCTCCCGTTCCTCGTCGTGGTCGTCGTCGCGACGGCCGCGCTGGCGGTGTGCGCCTCGATCGCTCCGACGCGCCGCGCCACGCGCGTCGCGCCCGTGGCGGCGCTGGCCGTCGACTGAACGCTCGCTCAGCCGACGGGCCCGATCGGGCCCGCATCCCGTGGACCGGCTGCGAGTCGGCTGGAGGATGCTGAGGTCCGGCCTGTCCGTCGGCTGTGCGAGCTATCGTGAAGCGCCCTCACCCGCGGCCCTCGTCCGCGGCGGGCGTCGCATCGACCGGAGGACCACCCTGCACTCGCTCATGACGCTGCGGATCGACGCGCCGGGATTCCTGGCCGTCGTCTACGGCCTCGCCGCCGCGGTCGCCCTCTACCTGCTCGCGCGGCGGGGGATGAGGCGGCTGTTGGCCGGCGTGGCCGCGGCCGTCGGCGGCGCGCTGCTCGGCTGGTTCCTGGTGTGGCTGCTCGA
Organism: Leifsonia sp. KNZ12-8B; assembly: GCF_056755495.1. Taxonomy (NCBI): domain Bacteria; kingdom Bacillati; phylum Actinomycetota; class Actinomycetes; order Micrococcales; family Microbacteriaceae; genus Leifsonia; species Leifsonia sp. KNZ12-8B. The sequence continues at coordinate 13,683 of NZ_JBPGXM010000020.1, read as the reverse complement.
CGACGCGTTCGACGTCTTCGGGGTGGGGCTCACGCCCGTCACCACGGCGTGGGTCGCGGCGGGCGTCGCCGGGGTGGCGCTCGCGGTCGCCAACCTGGCCGGGTCGCGGTGGTGGCGCAAAGCGGTCGCCGTGGCCGGCATCCCGCTGTTCCTGGTGGCGGCGTTCGCGGGCGTCAACGTCGACTTCGGCGCCTACCGGAACCTCGACGACGCGCTCGGCGTCGTCCCGTATCGCGGACTCGACCTGCACCACGAGCACGGGGAGGTCGTCGCCGGCACCGACTGGCGGTCCACCGACTGGCGGTCCACCGCACCCGAGGCGTCCGGCGCCGTGCCCGCGGCGGGGGAGGTCGGCACGGTCCGCATCCCCGGCACCCGGTCGCACTTCCCGGCGCGGGAGGCCGTCGTCTACCTCCCGCCCGTCGCCCTGACGGAGCACCCGCCTGCTCTGCCGGTGCTGTACGCGTTCTCCGGCCAGCCCGGCGCCCCGGCCGACATGTTCACCGCGGGCCGCGTCGCCCAGACGATGAATGCCTTCGCCGCCGACCACCTCGGCTACGCGCCGATTGTCGTCGCCGCCGACCAGCTGGGCGGTCCCGGCCGCAACCCTATGTGCGTGGATTCTCGGTCGGGTGGCGACGCAGCGACGTACCTGCTCACGGATGTCAGGGAGTGGATCACCGCGCACCTGCGCGTGAGCTCCGATCCGGCGGGCTGGGGCATCGTCGGCTACTCGCAGGGCGCGACCTGTGCTGTGCAGTTCGCCACCGGTCACCCGGAGCTGTTCGGGTCGGCGCTGGCCTCCTCCAGCGAACTCGGCCCGACCCTCGGCGACGAGCGCACGACGGTCGACAGCGCGTTCGGCGGCTCCCGCGCCGCATACGAGGCGGCGCAGCCCACGGCGATGATGGCGGCGCACGCGCCCTACCGCGACACGCTCATCGTGTTCGGCGTCGGCCAGAACGATCAGCGGTATCTCGGCTACGCCCGGGTGCTGCACGCGGATGCGCAGAAGGCGGGCATCCGGACCGCGCTGCTGGTCTCACCGGGCAGCGCGCACGACTGGAACACCGTCCGGTACACGCTTCGCGAGGGGTTCCCGGCGATCGCGGCGCACCTGGGGCTCGGATCGTGACCGCGGTCACCGCCGTCGGGTGGACGGCCCGACCCTGGGGACTCGTCCGGCGGCATCCCGTGACCGCCGGACTCGTCGTGCTCCTCCTCCTGCTCGCCCTCGTCACCGGGCCGCTGCACGGCCCGCACCGCCCTCTGCGCCTCTGGCTCGGCACCGGCCTCGCACAGCTGACCGACGGCCACTGGTGGTCCCCGCTGACCGCGGTCCTGTTCACGAACGACCTCGGCGAGCTCATCGTCGCGCTGATCGCCGCGGCCCTGCTGGTCGGCTGGGCCGAGCGGCTGATGGGCCCCTGGCGCACGGCCGTCGCCTTCGTGGTCACGCCGGTGGCCGGCGTGCTCGCCGGCGCACTGCTGCAGGCGCTCGGCAGCGGGGCGGAGCAGCTGTGGTCCCGCGGGGTGCGCGAACTGGTCGTCCTCGACGTCTTCAGCGGACTCGCGGGCACGACCATGGCGGCCAGCGCCTTCGCGGGCGTGCTCTGGCGTCGCCGCATCCGCCTCATCACGCTGTTGATCGCCGCGGTGTACCTGCTGTACTCGGGGCTGCCTGCCGACCTCTACCGGATGCTGGCGGTGCTCGCCGGGCTCGGTCTCGGCGTGCTGCTGCGGCCGGGGGAGCGGCTGCACGGCTGGCAGCGCAGCTCCCATCATGAGGTGCGGGTGCTGCTCGCCTCCGCGGTGACCATCACCGCCCTCGGCCCGGTCATCGGGCTGCTGTCGCCCTCCCGCTACGGGCTGCTCTCGCCGGTCGGGCTGCTGTTCACTGACGCCATGCCCGATCGCGGCAGCGTGCTCGAACGCTGCCAGGCGTTCGCCGTCACGCGGGAGTGCGTGCACGCCCTGACGCTGACGAGGATGGACGGCCCCGGGCCGGTCCTCCTCTCGCTGCTCCCGCTGCTCATCCTGCTCGTGGCCGCCGCAGGACTGCTGCGCGGCCGCCGGTTCGCCGTGTGGCTGGCCGCCGCCGTCAACGGGCTGCTCGGCCTGCTCGCCGCCCTGTACTACGGCGTGCTGCCGCTCGCCGGGCAGCGCTTCGTGGCGCCGGGGCGGTACTGGGAGGTCACGCTGAGCCTCGCGCTCGCGGTCGCGGTGCCGCTGGCGATCGCGGTCGCGCTCGTCGTGCTGCGGCGGCACTTCCCGGTCCTGCCGTCGGCCAGGTCGGTGCGCCGGTACCTCGCGATCGTGACCGCGACCGGCGTCGCTCTCGTCCTGCTGTACGTGCTCGTCGGCTGGGCGCAGCGCGATACCGGCTTCACCCGGCCGGTCGACCTCTCCGACCTCCTCGGCGATGTGCTGGAGCGGTTCGTGCCGGTGGCCTTCCTGCGGCACGAGCCGGTGCAGTACCTCCCGACCACGCCGCTCGCCGCCGTCGTCTACCACAACCTCGGTACCGTGTTCTGGCTCGTCGCGATCCTGGCCGCGCTCCCGCCGGTGCTCGGCCACTCGCCCTGGCAGCGCGGCGCGGCGGACGGGGGTCGCGTCCGCCGGCTGCTGCGCCGCGGCGGCGGGGACGCTCTCGCCTTCATGGCGACCTGGCCCGGCAGCAGCCACTGGTTCGACCCGGCGGGGGAGGGCGCGGTCGCCTACCGCGTCGTCGGCCGCGTCGCTCTGACCACCGGCGGCCCGTTCGGCGCCCCGCCGCCGCACGACGGCGTCGTCGAGCGCTTCGCGCGGTTCTGCGACGACAACGGGTGGGTCCCCGTCTTCTACAGCGTCGAGGACGACCTCCTCCCGGCCTTCGACCGGATGGGCTGGTCGACCATGACCGTGGCGGAGGAGACAGTGATCCGGCCGCAGCGGTGGGCGACGACGGGCAAGAAGTGGCAGGACGTCCGCAGCTCGATCAACCGCGCCCAGCGGGCCGGCATCCGCGCCGAGTGGACCGCCTACGCCGCCCTCCCGCTGGCCGTCGCCGTGCAGATCACCGACATCTCCGAGCAGTGGGTCGCCGACAAGGAGCTGCCGGAGATGGGGTTCACCCTCGGCGGTCTCGACGAGCTCCGCGACCCCGACGTGCGGCTCATGATCGCGATCGGAGAGGACGGCCGGGTGGAGGCGGTCACCAGCTGGCTGCCCGCCTGGCGCGACGGCGTCGTGGTCGGCTGGACGCTCGACTTCATGCGCCGCCGGCCGGACAGCATCAACGGCGTGATGGAGTTCCTCATCGCCGAGGCGGCCACCAGGATGAAGACGGAGGGCGCCGAGTTCCTCAGCCTCTCGGCCGCGCCGCTGGCGCACACGGCCGGCGCGGCCGCCGACGACGCCGGGGCGATGGACCGCCTCCTCGCGCACCTGAGCTCGTCGCTCGAGCCCGTGTACGGCTTCCGCTCCCTGTTCGCGTTCAAGCAGAAGTTCCAGCCCGAGCTGCACCCGCTGCTGATGGCCTACCCGGATCCGCTCGCGCTCCCCGAGATCGGCGCCGCGCTCGCCCGGGCATACCTGCCCGGCCTGTCGATGCGGCAGGCAGCACGGCTGGTCAGGCCGGCCCCGGGCGCGCGGGCGTCCGGGCCCGCCCCGGCGGCCCGTGGAGCCTGAGCGGGGCGCCGTGGTACCCTCGACTCTGTGTACGGTCTGCTCCTCCTTAGCTGCCGCGACGAGTCCTAGTTCCGGGCCTCACTCGTCGCGGAGTTCGTCGTCGGCTCTCCACACCACACCGCGACCAGGAAGCAGACCATGAAGAACACCCAGGCGCCGAGCGCCATGCCGATCCACAAGTACCGTCCGTTCCACGAGCAGATCCGCGTCGACCTGCCGGACCGGACGTGGCCGTCGAAGCGCATCACCGAGGCGCCGCGCTGGTGCGCGGTCGACCTGCGTGACGGCAACCAGGCCCTCATCGACCCGATGAGCCCCGAGCGCAAGCGCATCATGTTCGACCTGCTGGTCCGGATGGGCTACAAGGAGGTCGAGGTCGGCTTCCCGAGCGCGAGCCAGACCGATTTCGACTTCGTCCGCAGCCTCATCGAGGAGGACGCCATCCCGGACGACGTCACCATCCAGGTGCTGACGCAGTCCCGGGAGCACCTCATCAAGCGCACCTACGAGTCGCTGGTCGGCGCCAAGCGCGCGATCGTGCACCTGTACAACTCGACCAGCATCCTGCAGCGCGAGGTCGTCTTCCGGACCGACCAGCAGGGCATCATCGACATCGCCCTGAGCGGCGCGCGGCTGTGCAAGCAGTACGAGTCGCTGGTCCCCGGCACCGAGATCTACTACGAGTACTCGCCCGAGAGCTACACCGGCACCGAGCTGGAGTTCGCCGCCGACATCTGCAACCAGGTGCTGGAGGTCTTCGAGCCGACGCCCGAGCGCAAGGTGATCATCAACCTCCCCGCCACCGTCGAGATGGCGACGCCTAACATCTACGCCGACTCGATCGAGTGGATGTCGCGGCACCTGAACCACCGCGAGAATGTCATCCTGTCCCTCCACCCGCACAACGACCGCGGGACCGCCGTCGCCGCCGCCGAGCTGGGGTACATGGCCGGCGCGGACCGCATCGAGGGCTGCCTGTTCGGCAACGGGGAGCGCACCGGCAACGTCGACCTGGTCACCCTCGGCGTCAACCTCTTCACGCAGGGGATCGACCCGCAGATCGACTTCAGCGATATCGACCAGATCAAGCGCACGGTCGAGCACTGCAACCAGCTGCCGGTCGGCGAGCGCAGCCCGTGGGGCGGCGACCTGGTCTTCACCGCCTTCAGCGGCTCGCACCAGGACGCGATCAAGAAGGGCTTCGAGGCGATGGCCGCCGAGGCGGAGCGTCGCGGCGTGACCGTGGACGACCTGGTCTGGGCGGTGCCATACCTGCCGGTCGACCCGAAGGACCTGGGCCGCAGCTACGAGGCGGTCATCCGCGTCAACTCGCAGTCCGGCAAGGGCGGCGTCGCCTACCTGCTGAAGGCGGACCACGCGCTCGACCTGCCCCGCAAGCTGCAGATCGAGTTCTCGGGCGTCGTGCAGGCCAAGACCGACGCCGAGGGCGGCGAGGTCACGAGCGAGCAGATCTGGGCGATCTTCCAGGACGAGTACCTGCCGGCGCCGGCCACCGACCCGGACGCCAAGTGGGGCCGGTTCGAGCTGGGCAGTACGAGCACGACGAACGAGTCGGGCGACCACGTGAGCCTCAGCGTCACGCTGCGCGACGGCGACACCGTGACGAAGGCCAACGGCGAGGGCAACGGCCCGATCGACGCGTTCTTCGACATCCTGAACGCCCGCGGCGTGCAGGCGCACCTCTACGACTACTCGCAGCACACGCTGTCGGCGAGCGAGTCGGCGCTGGCCGCGGCCTACATCGAGGTGGATGTCGACGGCGTGCGCCGCTGGGGCGTCGGCATCGACGCGGACACGACCACCGCCTCCTTCAAGGCCGTCGTCTCGGCCGTGAACCGGGCGATCCGCTCGACCGCCGGCTCGTCGGCCGAGCCGGAGCTCGTCACCGCCTGACCCGCCGCACCCGCGCAACGAAGACGGAGGTGCTTCCGGCCTTGTCGGCCGGAAGCACCTCCGTTTCCTGCTGCTGCCGGCGTGTCATCGAGGACGCTCCTCCGTTCTCAGCGCGTCACTCGGGCTTGTCGATGCGGTACTGCGGGATCGCCCCGGTCTCGGTCCGCTCCGCGGTGCGCTGCTGCGTGGGCCGCCGGCCGAACCGCGGGAAGCGCGGCCGGGGCAGCCGGCCCAGCTCGCGCTGCTCGGGCAGGCTCCAGCCGAACCGAACGGCGAGCAGCCGGATCACGAGCGTCGCGACGACGCACACCGTCACGGCGATGGTGAGCGGAACGCCGACGGAGAGCAGCACGACCAGCACGACGGTGCCGGCCGCGGCGGCGACGGCGTACAGCGACCCCACGTGCATCACGGCGATCGGGAGGTTGAGCAGCACGTCGCGCAGGACGCCGCCGCCCACCGCCGCGACCACGCCGACGAACACCGCGGGGACCTCCGGAAGCCCGAGCGCCAGCGCCTTGCTCGCGCCGATCGCGCCGAACAGCCCGATGGTCAGCGCGTCGAGGAACGTGATGAGCGGGTCGAGCCTCCGGAACACCCTCCCGAGCAGCATGCCGAGCAGGGCGGCGACGACGGTGGCCGGCAGGTACCAGTTCGACTGCAGCGCGACCGGCGTCACGTTGAGCAGCAGGGCGCGCAGGAGGCCGCCGCCGACGCCCGTCGCCACGCCGATGATCGCTATGCCGAGCAGGTCGAGCCGCCGGTCGCGGAAGCCGGAGGCGAACAGGGCGCCCTGGAGGCTGCCGACGCCGACCGCCAGCAGGTCGCCCCAGAGCGGGATCGAGAAGGCGGCGGTCGTCACCAGTCCCTTGTATCACGCGGGATACTGGAGGGGTGCCTGTCTACCGTGATGAAGCCGTCGTGCTGCGTACCCACAAGCTGGGCGAAGCCGACCGCATCGTCACCATGCTCAGCCGCCAGCACGGCAAGATCCGGGCGGTCGCGAAGGGCGTGCGGCGCACCTCCTCCAAGTTCGGCGCCCGGCTCGAGCCGTTCATGGTCGCCGACGTGCAGCTGTACGAGGGCCGTTCGCTCGACGTCGTGACCCAGGTGGAGTCGCTGGGGTCCTACGGCGCGCTGATCGCCGACGACTACGCCAGCTACACCGCCGCGAACGCGATGGTGGAGACGGCCGACCGGCTGACGGACGCCGAGGCGTCGCTGCAGCAGTACCTCCTGCTGGTCGGGGCGCTGCGGTCGCTGTCGCGCCGGGAGCACGGCCCGGGGCTGACACTCGACTCGTACCTGCTGCGCGCGCTGTCGCTGGCGGGCTGGGCGCCGAGCTTCCAGGACTGCGCCCGCTGCGGCACTCCCGGACCGCACGACCGGCTCGTGGTGCAGCTCGGCGGCGTCGTGTGCGCCGACTGCGCGCCTCCCGGCGCCCCGCACCTCGACGCCGCCACCATCGGCCTGCTCGGCGCGCTGCTGACCGGCGACTGGGAGGCGGCGGAGGCTGCGGACGACGGCACCCGCTCGAAGGCCAACGGCGTCGTCGCGGCGTATACGCAGTGGCACCTCGACCGCGGGCTGCGCTCCCTGCAGCACGTGCAGCACGACCGCGAGCCGGCCGACCGCGGTCCGGCCGCTGGCGCGGCGACCGACCGCGCGGCGACCACCCGCTCGCAGAACCGCCCGACCGCCGGCGGAGAGGGAGAGGCATGAGCCCCAAGCCGTACACGCACAAGGACGCGGTCGAGTACCGCCCGCTCGACTGGACCGGGCTGTACCCGCCCGAGATCCCGCGCTCCGCGGTCCCCGAGCACGTCGCCATCGTCATGGACGGCAACGGCCGCTGGGCCAACCGGCGCGGGCTGACGCGCATCGAGGGGCACCGGGCGGGGGAGGCCGCGCTGCTCGATGTCGTGGCCGGCGCCATCCAGGTCGGGGTGAAGCACCTCAGCGTGTACGCGTTCTCGACCGAGAACTGGAAGCGGTCGCCCGACGAGGTGCGCTTCCTCATGGGGTTCAACCGCGACGTGCTGCACCGCCGCCGCGACCAGCTCAACGAGTGGGGCGTGCGCGTGCGCTGGGCCGGCCGCCGGCCGCGGCTCTGGTCGTCGGTCATCAAGGAGCTGCAGTTCGCCGAGCGCCTCACGGCCGGCAACGACGTCCTGACCCTCACCATGTGCGTCAACTACGGCGGCCGCACAGAGCTCGCCGATGCGGTCCGCGGAATCGCCGAGGAGGTCGTCGCCGGGCGCATCAAGCCGTCCGCGGTGAGCGAGAAGCTCATCCAGCGCCACCTCTACCTCCCTGACATGCCGGATGTCGACCTGTTCGTCCGCAGCTCGGGGGAGCAGCGCACCAGCAACTTCCTGCTCTGGCAGAGCGCCTACGCCGAGATGGTGTTCCTCGACACGCTGTGGCCCGACTTCAGCCGCACCGATCTGTGGGAGGCGGTCGAGACCTACGCGGGCCGCAACCGGCGGTTCGGCGGCGCAGTGGATACGCCCACCGCCGCCGCGGAATAACTGCAGGGCTGCAAGGTGTTGCCCTCATCGTGAGCGAACCCATCAAGATCGACGTCTGGTCCGACATCGCGTGCCCCTGGTGCTTCATCGGGAAGCGCCGCTTCGAAGGCGGCAGCGGCCTCTTCGCCGGAGCCGGCGAGGGGCGGGCGGTCGAGGTCGAGTACCACTCCTTCGAGCTCTCGCCCGACACCCCGGTGGACTTCGACGGCAGCGAGGTCGACTTCCTCGCCGGCCACAAGGGCATCCCGGCCGAGCAGGTCGGCCAGATGCTGGAGCGCGTGACCGGCATCGCCTCCACCCTCGGGCTGAACTACGACTACGACAACCTCAAGCACACCAACACCGTGAAGGCCCACGAGCTGCTCCACTTCGCGAAGGCGCACGGCAAGCAGCTGGAGCTGGCAGAGCGCCTCTTCGCCGCTTACTTCGAGGAGGGCCGCCACGTCGGCCGCGCCGAAGACCTCGCCGACCTCGCGGCCGAGGTCGGGCTGGACCGCGCGGACGCGCTCGCGGCGCTCGAGTCGTCGCAGTACCTCGATGACGTCCGCGCCGACCAGCGCACCGCCGCCGAGTTCGGCATCAACGGCGTCCCCTTCTTCGTGATCGACGGCAAGTACGGCGTCTCCGGAGCGCAGGAGGCGCAGACGTTCGCCCAGGTGCTGGAGCAGGTCTGGGCCGAGCGCCAGGCGGTGACCGCGTGAGCGGCGCCGGGGCGCGGGCTGTCGGGGCGGGCGTGCTGGACGGTGCGGACACCGCGGCGGCGCCCGCTGCCGCCGCCGCGACCCCTGCACCGTCGCTGACCCTCCTCCCGCTCGGCGACACCACCGCCGCCGTCTGCGACGGCGACACCTGCGTGATCCCCACGACCACCTCCTGATCCACTTGGCACAACACGCCGTCTCGCTGCAGGGCGAGACCGCGATTTTCGATCCGTTTGTCGCAACACGCCGTCTCGCCGCCTGGCCAGGCGGCGTGTCGCGTCAACTCGATGCGAGCGCGGCCCGCACCCGCGCCACCGCTTGACCGGCGCCTCCGGCCAGGTGCGTCCTGTTCAGGCGGACCACCCGCCAGCCCCTGGCCTCGATCCGCCACAGGCGATCGATGTCGCGTTCGTACTGCCGGGGATCGGTCCGATGCTGGTCGCCGTCGTACTCCACCGTGACCCGGTGTGCGGGATAGGCGAGGTCGGCGTGGAGCAGCCGATCGCCGACGTCGATGGCGTAGTTGACGACGGGCTCGGGCAGCCCGGCCCGCACGATCGCGAGCCGCAGCACGGTCTCCATCGGCGAGTCGGTGCGGGCCCGCACGAGCGGAAGGGCCGCCCGAAGCCGGCGGACACCCGGCCGGCCGGCCGCCGCCTCGACGGCGCTCGTGAGGTCCTGGTGCCGCGCGAGCGGCTGATGCCGCCGCAGCAGGGCGTCTCCGGTCAGGACCAGTTCGTCCTCCGTCGCGAGCGCGGCGAGCTGGCACCATGCCTCCACCGGGGCGGCGACGGGCAGCCCGCGGACCTCCTCCACGGTCACCGCGCACTGGTGGCCGACCACTCCCCGTCGTCGCGGCGCACGATGCGGAGGCGGGACCGCGACGTGGAGGAGCTGGTCGATCAGCCGCGAGGCAACGCTCACCCCGTGCAGCCGTACCGCCGTGGTGTGGCTGAAGCAGCCTCCGTCCGGCAGCACCGGGAGGAGCTCGCGGCAGCGGGCGTCCAGGTCGGCGGCCCGCGCCTCCGCAGCGACCCGGACGCCGTGGTGCGGTCGTACGAGGTCGGTGCGCCGGAGCCGCTGCGGGCGCACGCCGGCGGCGCGCGCCTCCGCGGTGCTGAAGGGGGTGCTGCTGAGGACGGGCGGAAGGGGTGCCGGTTGCATGCGCGCCACCCTGGCACGCCCGGCGCGACGCCGCGGAAGTTCTCCACAGCCAGGGTAACGAGATGGCGCAACACGCCGTCTCGCGGGGGCGTCAGGCGGCGTGTTGCGCCAAACGGATCACTCGGGGTCGGTGATGTCGGCGACCGTCGCGTCGTACGCGGCGATCAGGTCGTCCGCCTCCACGAAGAGGGAGTAGCCGTGAGCGCCCGCGCCCATCGACACGCGGCGGCCGGGGATGGTCGCGTCCGCGACGACCGGCCACGCGGTGGTGCTGCCGAACGGCGTGATCGTCCCGCGCTCGTAGCCGGTCGCCGCCAGGGCGACCGACGCGTCGGGCAGCTGCAGCTTGTTCACGCCGAGGAAGCCGCGCAGCTTCGGCCACGAGATCTTGCGTCCGCCGGGCACGAGCGCGAAGACGAACGTGTCGTCGCTGCGCTTCACGACCAGCGTCTTGACGATGTCGGAGGGCTGGAGGCCGAGGAGGCTCGCCGCCTCCTCCAGACTGCGCGCGGCGGGGCGCTCCACGATCTCGATCGCGACGCCGCGGGCCGCGGCGTCGGCCAGCACGCGGGAGCGGCCGTCGGCGGCGGATTCGGCTGTCCCGGCATTCTCCACCGGGGTCGCGGCGGTCGGGTTGTACACGGATTCGGGGCTCTCGGCCATGCTTCAGCACGCTTTCTGGGAGAATCGGAATCAGATGTCTACCACAGCCACCCTAAGCCCCGCGCCCCGATCGGCCGCCGACGGGCAGACGACCGCCGGCGACCGGCTCGCCATCGGCCCGCTGACCCTCGACGTGCCCGTCGTGCTCGCGCCCATGGCCGGGATCACCAACACCGCGTTCCGCCGGCTCTGCCGCGAGTTCGGGGCCGGCCTCTACGTCAGCGAGATGATCACCTCCCGCGCCCTCGTCGAACGCACGCCCGAGTCGCTGCGGCTCATCACGCACCACGAGTCCGAGACGCCGCGGTCCATCCAGCTGTACGGCGTCGACCCGACGACCGTCCGCGAGGCGGTCACGATGCTGGTCGCCGAGGACCGCGCCGACCACATCGACCTCAACTTCGGCTGCCCCGTGCCCAAGGTCACGCGCAAGGGCGGGGGAGCGGCGCTGCCCTGGAAGCTCGGGCTGTTCCGCGAGATCGTCGAGCAGGCGGTGAAGGCGGCGGGCGACATCCCGCTCACGGTCAAGATGCGCAAGGGCATCGACAGCGACCACCTGACGTACCTCGAGGCGGCGAAGGCCGCAGAAGGAGCCGGCGTCGCGTCGATCGCGCTGCACGCCCGCACGGCGGCCGAGTTCTACTCCGGCCACGCGGACTGGTCGGCGATCGCGACGCTCAAAGAGACGATCACGGGCACCCCGGTGCTCGGCAACGGCGACATCTGGTCGGCCGACGACGCCATCCGGATGGTGGAGCAGACCGGGTGCGACGGCGTCGTCGTCGGCCGGGGCTGCCTCGGCCGGCCGTGGCTCTTCGGCGACCTGGCCGCGGCGTTCCGCGCCCGCGCGGGAGAGATCACCGCCGAGGAGGCGGCAGCCGCTCAGGCCCGGCCGACGCTCGGTCAGGTGGCGGCGACCTTCCGCCGGCACGCCGAGCTGCTGGCCGAGTTCTTCGACAGCGAGGAGCGCGGTTGCCGCGACATCCGCAAGCACGTCGCCTGGTACTTCAAGGGCTACCCGGTGGGCGGCGACCTGCGGGCGAGCCTCGCCACCGTCGACACGCTGGCGCACCTCGACGACCTCCTCGCGACGCTCGACTGGGATCAGGAGTACCCGGGCGAGGCCGCGGAGGGGCAGCGCGGCCGCGCCGGCTCGCCCAAGCGTCCCGCCCTCCCGGACGGCTGGCTCGCCAGCCGCGAGGTCGACGGCGCCACCCGCGCCGAGGTCGCCGAGGCGGAGGTGCACAACAGTGGTGGATAGCCTGACGACGCCGGCGGACACCGCGTCCGACTCCGGCTACACCGACCACGACCGCGAGCGCTGGCACCCGGAGCACCACTCCAACCGGCGCAGCGACTTCGCCCGCGACCGGGCGCGCCTTCTGCACTCGAGCGCCCTGCGCCGCCTGGCCGCCAAGACGCAGGTGCTGAGCCCGACCGCCGGGCTCGACTTCGCGCGCAACCGGCTCACCCACTCGCTCGAGGTCGCGCAGGTCGGCCGTGAGCTGGCGAACGCGCTCGGGCTCGACCCCGACATCGTCGACACGGCGTGCCTCGCCCACGACATCGGCCATCCGCCGTTCGGCCACAACGGCGAGCGCGCGCTCAACGCCTGGGCGGACGACATCGGCGGCTTCGAGGGCAACGCGCAGACGCTGCGACTGCTCAGCCGGCTGGAGCCGAAGGTGTTCGGGCGCGACGGGAGGCCGTACGGGCTCAACCTGACCCGCGCGAGCCTCGACGCCAGCTGCAAGTACCCGTGGCCGGCGACCTCCTCGGTGGCCGACCCGAGCGGTCGCGCCAAGTTCGGCTTCTACGACGACGACCACGCGGTATTCGAGTGGATGCGCGCGGGCGCCCCCGACCGGCAGCGCTGCATCGAGGCGCAGGTGATGGATCTCTCCGACGACATCGCCTACTCGGTGCACGACTTCGAGGACGCCATCGTCAACGGCTATATCGACGTCGCCGCCCTCGGCAGCCGGGTCGACCACGACGACCTCGTCCGCTCCATGCACGACTGGGTCGGCGGCGAGGTCGGCCACGACGACCTCGTGGCCGCGTTCGACCGGCTCGACAGCCTCGACATCTGGCTCGACGGCTGGGACGGCAGCCGGAGGGCGCAGGCCCACCTCAAGAACCTGACCAGCCAGCTGATCGGGCGGTTCGCCCACGCGGCGGTGCACGCCACGAAGGAGACGGCCGGCGGAGGCGACCTCATCCGGTTCGGCGCCGACGTGGTGGTCCCCGACGCCATCCGCGCCGAGATCGCCGTGCTGAAGGGGATCGTCGCCACATTCGTGATGTCGCGCAACACGCGGCAGCCGATCTACGCTCAGCAGCGGGAGATCCTGAAGACCCTGGCCGACCTGCTGTACGCGCGCGGCCCCGAGCAGCTCGACCCCGGCTTCGCCGAGGACTGGCGGCTCGCGGAGTCGGACGAGGAGCGCAAGCGCGTCGTGGTCGACCAGGTGGCCAGCCTGACGGACCAGTCGGCGCTGAGCTGGTACGAGCGCCTGGTCCAGCACTGAACCCCAGACCCGTGCCGGGGCGGGGTTGAATACCCGGCGCGGGTGCAGAACGATGGAAGTCACGGCAGCGGAGGGAGACGCATGAGCACGCCACAGCCACCGTCGGAGGGCGACCGGCCGGAGGAGCCGCAGACCGCGGACTCGCCGAGCACCGGTGCGCCGGACACCGCCGCGGGCGGTGCGACGGGCGGTGCTGCGGGTGCCTCACGTTCTCCGCGTGGTCGCACCGGCGCTGCGAGCGGAGGCTCGTCCACCGCCAAGCGCACCACCGCGTCCGCGAGCACGACCCCGGCGAAGGGCGCGGCCCCGGCGAAGGGCGCGACCGGCGCTGCTGCCCGGAAGCCCGCCGCGGGTTCCCCGGGGGCGACGGGTGCGGCCGCGAAGGCGGCGGGCGTGACGGCCTCGACGGACGCGGCGGACACGTCGGGTTCCGAGACCTCGGCCGCTCCGACGGCTCAAGGGCCGCGTGCGCGCAAGACCACCGCGCCGAAACCCGCGGCGAAGTCCGCG
>NZ_JBPGXM010000019.1:0-42429 GCF_056755495.1 Leifsonia sp. KNZ12-8B | reverse complement strand
CGCTTCCGGACTTCTGCACGCCTGCAGCCGGCGTGTCGCGTGCACAAGTCCGGAAGCGATTGCGGCGGAGCGGGACCGGGGCGGGATACTGGGGAGATGACCGGGCCGCGCAGCGTCGAGGAGCATGCCGAGACCATCGAGCGGCTGCTGGTGCCGCTCTGCACCGAGCCGGCGGCCGTCGCCGTCGCGCGCGCCGAGGCGGCCGGCCGGGTGACGGTGGACGACATCCGGTCGGAGGTCGACCTCCCGCTGTTCCGCAACTCCCAGATGGACGGCTACGCGGTGCGCGCCGCCGATGTCGCGGGTGCACCGCTCGCGATGGAGGTGGCGGGCGACATCCCGGCGGGGCACACGGTCCCGGTCACGCTGCACGCGGGCACGGCGATCCGGATCATGACGGGCGCCCCCGTCCCGGACGGCGCCGACGCGATCATCCCGGTCGAGGACACCGAGATGGTGCTGGGCCGCGACGACGACCTCCGCGGAGCGGTCGTGGAGGTGCGGCGCCCGCGCAGCACCGGAGAGTACGTGCGCGAGCGCGGCAGCGACCTCCGCCGCGGCGACCTGCTCGTGCCGGCGCGGACCCGGCTCGCCGCGCGCCACGTCGCCGCGCTGGCCTCCGCCGGCGTCGAGACCGTCGCGGTCCGCGAGCCCCTGCGCATCGCGGTGCTGTCCACCGGCTCCGAGCTGGTCGCCTCCGGCGATCGCGCCGGCTTCGGGCAGGTGTTCGACGCGAACGGCGTCGCCCTCGCGGCCCTGGTGCAGGAGTCGGGCGCGGTCGTCTCGCTGCGCGAGGCCTGCGGCGACGATCCGGAGACCTTCGGCCGGGTGCTCGACCGCGCCGTCTCCGTCAGCGACCTCGTGCTCACCTCCGGCGGCATCTCCCGCGGGGCGTACGAGGTGGTGCGGGAGGTCGTGGTCCCGCGCGGCGGCGAGGTCGCCTCCGTCGCGATGCAGCCGGGCGGCCCGCAGGCCACGGCGCTGATCGACGGCGTGCCGGTCATCTGTTTCCCGGGCAACCCGGTGAGCACGCAGGTCTCTTTCACCGTGTTCCTGCGCGACCTGCTGCGGACGGCGGCCGGTCTGCCGCCCGCGCCCCGCCGGCGGGCGACCCTGACCGAGGCGGTCCGCTCGGTGCCGGGCAAGCGGCAGTTCCTGCGCGGGCGCTCCGACGGCGACGCGGTGACGCCGGTCGCCGGCCCCGGCTCGCACCTGGTCGCGGCGATGGCGCGCGCCGACGTGCTCATCGACATCCCGGTCGAGGTGGAGGCGCTGGCGGCCGGCCAGGACGTGACAGTCTGGACGCTATGACCGAGCTCAGCCACCTGGACGCCGACGGCCGTGCGCGCATGGTCGATGTCGGAGCGAAAGAAGAGACCGAGCGCGAGGCCGTCGCCCGCGGCCGCCTGGTGACCACCGCGGAGGTGGTGCGCCTGGTCGCCGCAGACGGCCTGCCGAAGGCCGACGTGCTGCCCACCGCGCGCATCGCCGGCATCACGGGGGCCAAGCGGACCAGCGACCTGATCCCGCTCTGCCACCCGCTGCCGCTGACGTCCGTCCGCGTCGACTTCTCGCTCGACCCCGCGGCCGGCACCATCGGCATCGAGGCCGTCGCGAAGACCCGCGGTCGCACCGGCGTCGAGATGGAGGCGCTGACCGCCGTCGCGGTCGCCGGCCTCACCCTCCACGACATGGTCAAGGCGGTCGACCCGGCGGCGACGCTGACCGACGTGCAGCTGGTCGAGAAGCGCGGCGGCAAGCGCGGGCACTGGACGCGGGAGGATGCCGGAGCGCAGTCGGCCGCGGCGAGCGCCGCCGCAGCACAGGCCGCCGAGTCGCGCGCCGCCGAGCCGCGCGCAATCGTCCTCGTCGCCTCCACCCGCGCCGCCGCCGGCACGCGCGAGGACACCACCGGGCCCGTCATCGCCGCGTGGCTCGACGCGGCCGGCCTGCCGGCCGACGTGCGCGTGGTCGCCGACGCCGACATCGCCGAAGCCCTCCGCACCGCCCTCTCCGAGCACCCGTCCGTCGTCATCACGACCGGGGGCACCGGCATCTCCCCCACCGACCGCACGCCGGAGGCGACCGCGGCCGTCCTCGACCGCGAACTGCCAGGGGTGGCCGAGGCGCTGCGGGCGCGCGGATCCGCCTCCACCCCGCTCGCCGCGGTGAGTCGCGGGCTCGCGGGCGTCGCCGGCCCCACCCTCGTCGTCAACCTTCCCGGCTCGCGCGGCGGCGTCGCCGACGGCCTCGCCGTGCTCGACGACCTGCTCCCCCATCTGCTCGACCAGCTCAGCGGAGGCGACCACCGATGACCGCCGGAACCCCCGACAGCACCCAGCCCCCGCGCACCGACGTGCTCGCGGAGGTCACCGACCTCCCGCTCGACCCCTCCACGCTCGACGAGTTCGTGTGGCGGGAGGACGCGGGCGCCGTCGTCTCGTTCCAGGGCATCGTGCGGGACCACGACGGCGGCCGTGGCGTGGTGTCGCTGGACTACCGCGCCCATCCCGACGCCGAGTCGTTCCTCCGGGCCTGCTGCGAGGATGTGGCGCGCGGCACCGGCCTGCGGGTCGCCGCGCAGCACCGCGTCGGCTCGCTCACCATCGGCGACCTCGCCCTCGTCGCCGCGGTCGCCGCGCCGCACCGGGCGGAGGCGTTCGCGGCGTGCGCGGAGCTGGTGGAGATCATCAAGGCGCGCGTGCCGATCTGGAAGCGGCAGCACTTCACCGACGGCGCGTCCGAATGGGTGGGCCTGTAACGCTTCTCTCTCCGCACCTGCGGATCTAGCATGGCTTTCATGCCGCAGATTCGGATCAAAGAAGCGTCGCTCTACCTCGGCGTCAGCGACGACACCGTCCGCCGCTGGATCGACGGCGGGCTGATCCCGAGCGCGAAGGACGCCGCCGGCCGCACGGTCGTCGACGGTCTCGACCTCGCCCGCCTCGCCAAGCAGAACGCCGTGCTGCCCGCCGACCCGTCCGAGGTCGGCCGTTCTGCGCGCAACCGCTTCGTCGGCATCGTGACCGAGGTCGTGCAGGACCGGGTGATGGCCCAGGTGGAGCTGCAGTGCGGCCCGCACCGCGTGGTCTCGCTCATGAGCAGCGAGGCCGTGCGCGAGCTGGGCCTCGAACCCGGCTCGGTCGCCGTCGCCGTCGTCAAGGCGACGAACGTCATCGTCGAGACCCCGGCCGGGCGGAGCTGAGCGTGCGCACCCATCCGGCCACCCGCACCCTCGCCTGCGTCGCCGCCGTGCTGTCGGCCGCCCTGCTGCTCGGTGGATGCGCCTCCTCCGCGGGGGCGCCCGCCGCGACGTCCACGGGCTCGGGCTCCGGCTCCCCCGCGGTCGGCGGCACGATCACCGTCTTCGCCGCCGCCTCCCTCACCGCGACCTTCACCGAACTCGGGAAGCGGTTCGAGCAGGAGCACCCCGGCACCACCGTCCGGTTCAGCTTCGCGGGCTCCTCCGACCTCGTCACGCAGCTCTCCGAGGGCGCGCCCGCCGACGTGTTCGCGTCGGCCGACGAGAGCAACCTGCAGAAGGCGCAGAAGGCCGGCGTCACGGACGGCGACCCGGTCGATTTCGCCACCAATGTGCTCGCCATCGCGGTGCCGCCCGGCGATCCGGCCGGGATCACGACGTTCGCCGACCTCGCGAAGCCCGGGGTCGACACCGTCGTCTGCGCGCCGCAGGTGCCGTGCGGCGCGGCCACCGCGAAGGTGGAGGCCTCCAGCGGCGTGACCCTGTCGCCGGTGAGCCAGGAGTCGTCCGTCACGGATGTGCTGGGCAAGGTCGCGTCCGGCGAGGCGGACGCCGGCATCGTGTACGCCACCGATGTGAAGGCGGCCGGGGATGCGGTGGAGTCCGTGCCGTTCCCGGAGGCCGCCGGCACGGTCAACCGCTACCCGATCGTCGCCGTCGCGGACGGGCCGAATCCGGCCGGCGCCCGCGCGTTCATCGCCGCCGTCACCGGGAGCGATGGCCGCGCCGTGCTCGAGGCCGCCGGCTTCGGGGCGCCGTGACCAGCGGCCAGGGCTCGACCGCCCTGCTCGGCGTTCCGCGCTGGATCGCGGCCGTGGCGGTCGCGGGCGCCCTCTTCGTGCTGCTCCCGCTCGCGGCGATGGTCGGGCGTGTGGACTGGTCGCAGTTCGTGCCGCTGGTGACCTCCCCGTCGTCGGTGGATGCGCTGCTGCTCAGCCTCCGGACCTCGCTGCTCGCGACCCTCGGCTGCCTCGTGCTCGGCGTGCCGATGGCGATCGTGCTGGCGCGGGTGCCGTTCGCGGGGCGTCGGCTGCTGCGCGCGCTCGTCCTGCTGCCGCTGGTGCTTCCGCCGGTCGTCGGCGGTCTGGCGCTGCTCTCCCTGTACGGAAAGCGCGGAGCGCTCGGCGGCGTGCTCGTCATCGCGTTCTCGACCCCCGCCGTCGTGGTGGCGCAGACGTTCGTCGCGTTGCCCTTCCTGGTGCTGAGCCTGGAGGGCGCGCTGCGGGCCGCGGGCGACCGCTACGAGGCGGTCGCCGCCACGCTCGGCGCCCGCCCGTCGACGGTGCTGTTCCGCGTCACGCTCCCGCTCGTCCTCCCCGCGGTCGTCTCGGGAGCGATCCTCTCGTTCGCCCGGGCGCTGGGCGAGTTTGGCGCCACGCTGACGTTCGCGGGAAGCCTGCAGGGCGTGACCCGCACCCTCCCGCTGGAGATCTACCTCCAGCGCGAGACGGACCCGGACGCCGCCGTCGCCCTCTCCCTGGTCCTCATCGTGGTCGCGGTGCTGGTGGTCGCGGTGGCGCACCGCGCCGGCGAGCCGTCCCGTCGTCGCCGCGGCGGCGGTGCGACGCGCGGCGGGGTGCGCAACGACACCCCGGCGGGGGCGACGCCGTGAGCCTCAGCGCGACCGCGACGCACGCCGGCCGCGACGTGGCGGTGGAGCTGTCGGTCGCCGCCGGGGAGACGCTCGCGCTGCTCGGCCCCAACGGCGCAGGCAAGTCGACCGTCCTCGGGATGCTGGCCGGGCTCGTGCGCCCGGACGCCGGACGGGCGACCCTCGACGGCCGGGTGCTGTTCGACCTCCCGCGCGCCTGGACACCGCCGCATCGCCGTGGCGTCGCCCTGCTGGCGCAGGACGCGCTGCTGTTCCCGCACCTCTCGGTGCGGCACAACGTGGAGTTCGGCCCGCGCTCGACCGGCGCTGCCCGGTCGGCCGCGCGCGACCGGGCGGAGGCCTGGCTGCGCCGCACCGGCACCCTGGCATTCGCGGACCGCCACCCGGGCTCCCTCTCCGGAGGCCAGGCCCAGCGCGTCGCGATCGCCCGCGCTCTCGCCGCAGAGCCGCGCCTCCTGCTGCTCGACGAGCCGCTCGCCGCGCTCGACGTCGCGGTGGCCGCCGACATCCGCGGGATGCTCGCCACCGAGCTCCGCGACCGCACCACCGTGCTCGTCACCCACGACGTGCTCGACGCCTACCTCCTCGCCGACCGCGTCGCCGTGCTGCACGACGGCCGGGTGGTGGAGCACGGCGGCACCCGCCAGGTGCTCGAGCGGCCCCGCCACCCGTTCACCGCAGAGCTCTCCGGCCTGACCCTGCTCAGCGGAGGCCGCACGTCGAGCGGCCTGGTCACCGCGGACGGCCTGCGCCTCCACGGCACCGCGACGCAGCACATCCCGGTCGGCTCCCCGGTGGCGACGGTCGTGCGCCCCTCCGCCGTCACCCTCGCCGTCGCCGGTCCTGGCGTCCCCATGGAGGCGAATCGCATCCCCTCGCGCGTCACGGCGCTGGAGCCGCACGCCGACCTCGTGCGCGTCCGCACCACGACGCTCGCCGCACTCGTGCCGCCGGCCGCCGTCGCCGACGCGGCCCTGGGCATCGGCAGCCCGGTCGACCTGCTGGTCGCACCGGAGGACGTCGTCATCTACCCGCGCTGAGCGCCGGCCGTCTCCGTGGCGGACGCCGTCCCGTCACCCGCCCGCGAACGGCGGCAGCACATCCACGGTGCCGTCGACCTCGCGCGACGGATCCCGCGACACCACGCCGCCGACGAGGAACGACCCCGACCG
This sequence comes from Leifsonia sp. KNZ12-8B, assembly GCF_056755495.1. Lineage (NCBI taxonomy): Bacteria > Bacillati > Actinomycetota > Actinomycetes > Micrococcales > Microbacteriaceae > Leifsonia > Leifsonia sp. KNZ12-8B. The sequence continues at coordinate 36,383 of NZ_JBPGXM010000019.1, read as the reverse complement.
CAGCACCTTCTCCATCGGCTCCCCGTGCCGCGCCACCAGCTCGGCGCGCAGCGACCCGACGGTGGCGTCGGCGAGTGCGACGCGCTCCTCCGCCCGGCCTGCGGCCTCCTCGGCCGCCGCGAAGTACCGCACCAGGATGTCAGCCACCGATCGCTCCCATGCTCCTCACGGGCGGCGCGAACCCGGCCGCGTCGATCCCGTGCCCGGCCTGCTTGTTCCACATCGCGCCGCGCCACCAGCGCGCGATCTCCTCGTCGTCCGCGCCGCCGCGGAGCAGCCCCCGCAGATCGGTCTCGTCGTCGCCGAACAGGCACGAACGCACCGTGCCCTCCGCGGTGACCCGCGTCCGGTCGCAGGCCGCGCAGAAGCTCCTGGTCACCGAGGCGATGATCCCGACCGTCGCGGGGCCGCCGTCCACGAGCCACTCCTCGGCCGGCGCGGACGGATCATCGCGGCCGGCCTCCGTGAGGACGAAGCGTGTGCCCAGCACCTCCAGCAGCTCGGCCGCGGACACCATGTTGTCGCGGATCCACGTGCGGTCGGCGTCGAGCGGCATCTGCTCGATGAAGCGCAGCCGGCAGTCGTGCTCGATCGCCCAGGCGAGGAGGTCCGGGGCGCCGGCCAGGGTCTGCCGCATCATCACGGCGTTCAGCTTGAGCGGGGTGAGTCCCGCGTCGTGTGCGGCCTGGATGCCGGCGAGCACCGCCGGCAGCCGGTCGCGCCGCGTCAGCTCGGCGAAGTGCGCCCGGTCCACGGTGTCGAGCGACACGTTCACCCGGGTGAGCCCGGCCTCCACGAGCGCCGGGAGACGGTGGTCGAGCCCGATGCCGTTGGTCGTGATCGACAGGTCGATGCCCGGCGCTGCCGCCGCCGAGAGGCCGATGATCTCGGCGAGGTCGGCGCGCATGAGGGGCTCACCGCCGGTGAACCGCACCTCCCTGACGCCGAGGTCGCGCGCGGCGATCCCGACCAGGCGGGCGATTTCGGGAGCGGTCAGCAGGTCCTCGCGGGGGATCGCCGGCAGCCCCTCCGCCGGCATGCAGTACGTGCAGCGCAGGGAGCACTTCTCCGTCACCGAGACCCGCAGGTCGCGCGCGACGCGGCCGTAGCGGTCGATCAGCCCGGGATGCTCCGGCCGCCCTTCGAGGCTGGGGGCGGTGGCAGCGGCCGCCGCGCCCAGCATCGCGCTGAGCGGCATCCCCAGATTCACAGCGGCCATGCCTTCACCATAGACCGCGTGGGCGCCTGGCCATTAGGCTTCGAGACATGGGCATCATCTCCTCCGGCTTCCTCGGTCGTCGCCGGACCGACGACCCCCGCCTCCCACCCGGTCAGTATCTGACCGAGGGCTTCCCCGTGCTGAGCGCCGGACCCACGCCGCGCATCTCGAAGGACGAGTGGGCCTTCACCATCACGAACGAGAAGGGTGAGAAGCGCACCTGGAGCTGGGACGAGTTCATGGCCCTCCCCCAGGACGACGTCTCCACCGACATCCACTGCGTGACCAGCTGGTCCAAGCTCGGGACCTCGTGGCGCGGCGTCTCGCTCGACACCCTCTTCGCCGAGGTCGACACCTCCTACGAGTACACGATGGCGCACAGCTACGGCGGGTACACGACCAACGTCCCCCTCGCCGACCTGCTCGACGGCAAGGCCTGGATCGCGCACAGCTTCGACGGCGAGGACCTGGCCCCCGAGCACGGCGGCCCTGCACGCCTCCTCGTGCCGCACCTCTACTTCTGGAAGAGCGCGAAGTGGGTCAACGGCCTGCAGATGCTGCCGCAGGACCAGCCCGGCTTCTGGGAGCAGAACGGCTACAACATGTACGGCGACCCCTGGAAGGAACAGCGTTACTGGTGAGCACCGTCTGGCGCGTGGCCGACGTGGTGGACGCGCGGCTCGAGACACCGACCGCCCGCACCATCCGCCTCCGCATCCCCGGCCTGCACGGCCATCTCGCCGGCCAGCACGTGGATGTGCGACTCACCGCCCCCGACGGCTACCAGGCCGTGCGCTCGTACTCGATCGCGTCCGCCACCGGGGCCGGTCTCGCCGATGACGAGCTGGAGCTGACCGTCGAGGAGCTCGCGGACGGCGAGGTCTCCCCGTATCTCGTGCGCGGCCTCCAGGTCGGTGAGCAGCTCGAGGTGCGCGGCCCGGTCGGCGGCTGGTTCGTGTGGCGGCCGGGAGACGAGGGCCCGGTGCAGCTCATCGCCGGAGGCTCCGGCGTGGTGCCGCTGATGTCCATGGCGCGCGCCCACCACGCGGCCGCCAGCTCGGCTCCCTTCCGGCTGCTGTACTCGCTGCGGACGCCCGGCTCCGGCTATTACCGCGAGGAGCTGATGGCACTCGCGGCCGACTCCGGCGCGCCGCTGCGCGTCGACTACGCCTACACCAGGGAGGCGCCGGCCGGCTGGCCCGCCCCTCCCGCGCGGCTCACCGCCGCGGCCGTGGCCGACCTCGTGCTGCCCGCACAGGTCGCGCCCACCTTCTACCTGTGCGGCTCCACCCCGTTCGTGGAGGCGGTGTCCGGCTGGCTGATCGATGCCGGCCACGACCCGGCGCGCGTCCGCACCGAGCGCTACGGCGGCATCGGAGGTGCCGGATGACCGATCCGTCCATGCAGTACCTCGACGGCAACGCGGCCGCGGGGATGCTCTCCGAGGTGTTCGCCGTCGATGTCACGTCGGCGCGCGGGCGCTGCGCGCACTGCGGCGACATCAGCGTCGTCGCCCGTGCCCGGCTCTATCCCGACGATCACGGCCTCGTGCTGCGCTGCAGCGTCTGCGGCGAGGTGATCGCGCAGGCGACCGAGCGCGACGGGAGGCTCTGCCTCGACCTCCGTGGGCTGGCCTGGCTCGAGCTCGACACCACGTAGAATTCCACGGTGCTCCCCGAAACCACGGTGCTCCCCGAATCCACCGAGCCCACCGCGCCTCCCGCCTCCGCCGGCATCGACCCCGACGACCTCGCGACGACGCTGCGCGTGCTCGCGAGCCTCCACGCCCTCGACCAGGAGCACCCGGACTTCATCGCCGTGCGCCGCGCGACCGGCCACATGTTCAAGGCGGTCAAGCAGGCGCGGCGCCGTCAGCTGCGCGACGAGGAGCTGGCGCACGACCGCGCCGTCATCGCGGCGACCGCGACCGGTGCCGCCGACCGCATCGACGACGAGACCCGCGGCCGCGAGCTGACCTCCAGCTCCACCGGTTCGACGACGGCCGGGACCCTGCGCCGGACCCAGGCCTGCTACATCTGCAAGCAGCACTACGCCGACGTCGACTGGTTCTACCACCAGCTCTGCCCGTCCTGCGCGGCGCTCAGCCACGCCAAGCGCACCGCGCGCACCGACCTCACCGGCCGCCGCGCGCTGCTCACCGGCGGGCGCGCGAAGATCGGGATGCACATCGCGCTGCGGCTGCTGCGCGACGGCGCGCACCTCACCATCACCACCCGCTTCCCGCGCGACGCCGTGCGGAGGTTCTCGCAGCTTCCGGACGCCGCGCAGTGGCTGCACCGCCTCCGGGTCGTCGGCATCGACCTGCGCGACCCGTCGCAGGTGATCGCCCTCGCCGACTCGGTCGCCTCGCGCGGCCCCCTCGACATCCTCATCAACAACGCGGCCCAGACCGTGCGGCGCTCCCCCGGCGCCTACTCGCTGCTGGCGGAGGCCGAGACGCAGCCCCTCCCCGACGGCCAGCTGCCCGAGCTGGAGACCTTCGGCCACACCGCCGACCCGCACCCGCAGGCGCTGCAGGCGTCGGTCGCCGCCCATCCGCTGCTCTCGGCGGCCGACGTCCGCGGCACGATCGCCGAGCTGGCCGGACCGGCGGCGATCACCGCCGGCGACCTCGCGTCCCTGGCGATGGCGCCCGGCTCCTCCTCGCTCGCCCGGCACGCCGACGGCACCGCGATCGACGCCGGCGGACTCGTCCCCGACGTCCAGCACGTCAACAGCTGGACGCAGGCGCTCGGCGACGTGGACCCCCTCGAGCTGCTGGAGGTGCAGCTCTGCAACACGACGGCGCCGTTCATCCTCATCGACCGCCTCCGCCCCTCCCTCGCGGCCGGGGCCGCAGCGGCCGGCCGCGCGTACGTGGTCAACGTCTCGGCGATGGAGGGCGTGTTCGGCCGCCGCTACAAGGGCGCAGGCCACCCGCACACCAACATGGCCAAGGCCGCGCTCAACATGCTCACCCGCACGAGCGCCGGCGAGCTGTTCGAGACCGACCGCGTGCTCATGACGAGCGTGGACACCGGCTGGATCACCGACGAGAGACCGCACCACACGAAGGTCCGCCTGGCCGAAGAGGGCTTCCACGCCCCGCTCGACCTGGTCGACGGAGCGGCCCGCGTCTACGACCCGATCGTGCGCGGCGAGGCCGGGGAGGACGTCCACGGGGTCTTCCTGAAGGATTACCGGCCGTCGGCGTGGTGACGCGGCGAGGTACAGTGACCGCGACGGACAGATCGAGAGAGGGCCGATGAGCGACACGTCGCATCCCGAAGCACCGAGCAGCGGTCGCAGGGGCGGCGATGACTCCGCCACCGATGCCCCGGTCACCGGCGCACCGGTCACCGGCGCACATGCCGCGGCGACCACCTCCACCCCTCCCCGCGTCATGCCGCGCGAGACCGTCCCGGTCCCCGGCCAGGCACGCCCCCAGCGCGCCCCCGAGCGGCGGCCCAACCGTCTCAAGCACTGGCTGCTCTCCGGCCTCATCGATGAGCGCGGCACCCAGCAGGGCCCGCACGGCCGCAATCCGGAGCGCACCCACACCTGGTGGCAGGTCATGTGCCTCACCGGCGTCGACTACTTCTCCACCCTCGGCTACCAGCCGGCCATCGCCGCCCTCGCCGCCGGGCTGATCTCGCCGTTCGCGACGCTCGTCCTCGTCGCCCTGACGCTGCTCGGCGCCCTGCCCGTGTACCGCCGCGTCGCGCGCGAGAGCTTCCGCGGCTCCGGCTCCATCGCCATGCTCGAGCGCCTGCTGCCCTGGTGGGCGGGCAAGCTGTTCGTGCTGGTGCTGCTCGGCTTCGCTGCGACCGACTTCATGATCACGATCACGCTCTCGGCGGCGGACGCCTCCGCGCACGCGATCGAGAACCCGTACGCGCCCGAGTGGTTCCACGGCAACAACGTGGCCATCACGCTCGTGCTGCTCGCCCTCCTCGGCGCGGTGTTCCTCAAGGGGTTCAAAGAGGCCATCGGCATCGCGGTCGTGCTCGTCGCCGTGTACCTCGCCCTCAACGTGGTCGTGGTGAGCACCTCCATCGTCGAGGTGTTCCAGCATCCGAGCGCCATCGACGACTGGTGGGAGGCGCTGTTCCGCAACAACGGCAATCCGCTGCTGATCGTTGGGGTCGCCCTCCTGGTGTTCCCCAAGCTCGCGCTGGGACTCTCCGGCTTCGAGACCGGCGTCGCCGTCATGCCGCAGATCAAGGGTCGCCCGGACGACGACCCCGCCTACCCGGCGGGACGCATCCGCGGCGCCGGGAGGCTGCTGACCACGGCGGCCATCATCATGAGCTGCTTCCTCATCACGTCGAGCTTCACGACGACGCTGCTCATCCCGCAGCAGGAGTTCCAGCCCGGAGGCGCCGCCAACGGCCGCGCGCTCGCCTACCTCGCCCACGAGTACCTGGGCAACGGCTTCGGCACCGTCTACGACCTCAGCACCATCCTGATCCTGTGGTTCGCGGGGGCCTCGGCGATGGCCGGGCTGCTCAACCTGGTGCCGCGCTACCTCCCCCGGTACGGGATGGCGCCGCAGTGGGCGCGCGCCGTGCGTCCGCTCGTGCTCGTCTTCACCGCCATCGCCTTCATCATCACGCTGGTCTTCGAGGCGTCGGTGGATGCGCAGGGCGGCGCGTACGCGACCGGCGTGCTGGTCCTCATCACCTCCGCGTCGCTGGCGGTGGCGCTGTCGGCGCGCCGCAAGAAGCAGCCGCGGCGCACGGTCCTGTTCGGGGTGATCACGGCGATCTTCGTCTACACGACCATCGTCAACGTCATCGAGCGCCCCGACGGCATCCGCATCGCCCTCCTGTTCATCCTCGGCATCCTCGTGGTGTCGATCGTGTCGCGCGTCGGCCGGTCGTTCCAGCTGCGCGCCACCTCCGTCACGCTCGACGTGAGCGCGCTCGACTTCGTGCTGGAGGATGCGGAGGAGGGCGAGATCCGCATCATCTCGCACGAGCCCGACGTCGACACCACGCGCGAGTACACGCAGAAGAACAAGGACGAGCGCAAGTTCAGCCACATCCCCCAGCGCGCCAGGACCATCTTCCTCGAGGTCCTGCCCTCCGACTCGTCGGACTTCGAGGAGGACCTCGTCGTGCACGGCGTCGTCAAGCACGGCTTCCGCGTGCTGCAGGTCAGGAGCGGCAACGTCCCGAACACGATCGCGGCCGTGCTGCTGGAGATCCGCGACATCACCGGCATCGTGCCGTCCATCTACTTCCAGTGGACCGAGGGCAACCCGGTGTCGAACATGTGGCGTTACCTGATCACCGGCGTCGGCGAGGTCGCGCCGGTGACGCGGGAGGTCCTGCGGGAGGCCGAGAAGGACGTCAAGCGGCGCCCGGCCGTGCACGTCTCCTGAGCGTCGCGGCCGCGCGGGCCGCGCGGCGTGGGAGCATGACCCCATGGATTCGAAGGCGTTCTTCCAGGTCGTCGGCGTCACGTTCGAGTTCGCCGGCGTCGCCTCGATGGCGATCGGCTTCGTCGTCGCGCTCGCGCTGGCGGTCGTGGCGTGGCGCCGGGAGGGCGGCCGCGCCGGATTCCGCACGCTGCGGGAGACCTTCGGCGGGGTGATCCTGCTCGGGCTGGAGATCCTGGTCGCGGCCGACCTGGTGCGGACGGTGACCTCGAACCCGACCCTCACCGACGCCTTCGTGCTGGCCATCATCGTCGGGATCCGGACCGTTCTCAGCTTCTCGCTGCAGGTGGAGATCGACGGCGTCGCGCCCTGGCGGCGCGCATTGGTGACGGGGCCGCAGGTGCTGGCCCACGCCGTCCGGCGCTCGGGAGAGTCGACAGCGAACGACGGCGGCCCCGGCGCGCCGGCGGGTGAGCGCTCCTAGACGTTCATCGCACCGCGGGAGTCCGCGGGGCATGCGACCCGGCCGCCGCGCTCGGGACGGCGCGTGGCCGCCGCCGCGCCCGCGGGATGCCGAGCAGCGGGTAGGCGAGCGGCGTGGGCCGCAGCAGGAGAGCGACGGCCCACGGCACGATCAGCGCCACGAGAAGCGTCCAGCGGTGCGCGACGCCCCATCCGTTGAGCAGCCAGATCAGGTAGGGGTGGAACAGCACGACCGCGATGGCCACGGAGGCGAGCGCCGTGATCGGGGCGGACGCACGCACCGGGAGCGGCAGCCGCGACCCGACGAGGATCATCCCGCCGCTGATCAGCACGGCGAGCAGCGGTCCGAGCACCGGGAGCCCCCACCCGCCCGACTTGAGGTCGATCGGCACCATCGGGACCACGGCGATGAGGACGGCGGAGACCGCGATCGCCGCCGCGCCCGTGATGACCGGTCGCGCCAACCGCGGCTCGACGGAGCGCAGCAGTCGCCCCGCCATGATGAAGACGACGCACGGGAGGGCCTGCCCGATGCCGAGCGGGGTGGCGCCGAGCCAGGGCCCGGCGACGATCCCCGCGACGAGCCCGACCGCCGCGATGGCCGCCTGCCAGGGCCACGGGAGCCGGTCGATCAGCCGGTAGAGCAGGCAGGTGAAGAACAGGGTGGAGACGAACCAGAACGTCCCGAATGGTCCGGTGGCGTGGCTGCCGCCTTGCGCGAGGACGATCAGGAGGGAGGCGTCGATGTTTCCGGACGGGTTCGGGATGAGCCTGCCGAGCACGGCGATGACGAGGAACCAGCTGATGTACGGCAGAGCCAGCGTGCGTGCGCGGATGCGGAACTCGTCGGCGAACGTCCGGCGCTGCGGGCTGCGCGGGGCGCCGCTCGCGCGCCAGAAGTAGCCGCTGAGCACGAAGAAGAGCGGCACGTGCCAGGCGTAGATCCACTGGTGGGTGGCGGGGGCCGTGCCGTAGACGTGTCCGAAGACGACGGCGGCGACCCCGACGACGCGGACGAGGTCGACGCCCGCGTTGCGGGCCCGTGCTCGCTCGGTCATCGCACCTCCCGCCCGGCCCGGCTCGGCCGCTCGGCCTCGTCGCTCGGTGCCGGGCTCGTTCTCAGTCGTCGTCGGCCGTCCGGGCGGCGCGCTCGGCGTCGCGCGCCTTGACGCGGGCGTTCTCGGCGCGGACGGCGGCCTGGGTGGCGCGCTCGGTCACCAGCCACGCGGGCGGGTCGGCGAGCAGCTCCTTGATCTGCGCCGTCGTCAGCGGGTCGGTGACGCCGCCGCGGGCGAGGCCGGAGTTGGAGACGCCGAGCTTGCGGGCGACGACGTCGCGCGGGTGCGGGCCGTCGGCGCGCAGCGTCTGCAGCCACTCGGGCGGGTTCGTCGTGAGGTCGTCCAGCTCGGTGCGGCTGATGTCGCGCCCCTGGAAGTCGTCGGGCGTGGCCGGGAGGTAGACCCCCAGCTTCTTGGCCGCCGTCGCCGCCTTCATCGTCTGGGTACGCTTCTCACCGCTCATGCTCTCCAGGGTACCGGCCGGTACGCTCGGAGGATGCCCAGCCGCTTCGCGCTCGTCTTCCCGCTCGGCGTCACCGTCGGCAAGTGGACGCGCGAGTTCGAGCGCCGCCTGCCCGACGTCGAGCTCGTGGTCCGCCCGAGCACCGACCCGCTCGCCGAGCTGGCCGCGCGGAACGCCGACATGGCGTTCGCGCGCGACGCGGATCCCGATGACGACCGGCACCTCATCCCCCTGTACGCGGAGGACGTGGTCGTCGTCATGCACCACGAGCACCTCCTGACCCTGGAGGAGCGCCTCACCCTGGCCGACCTCGCCGACGAGCCCCGCGTCGCGGGCGAGCCGTCGGAGGCCCTGATGCGCAGCGTCGCCGCGGGCGACGGCATCGCCCTCCTGCCCGCCTCGGTTGCGAAAGCTCTGCGCCGCAAGGACGTCACCGCGATGCGCCTCGACGACGCCCCCCAGAGCCGGATCGGCCTCACCTGGCCCAAAGACGATCAGCACGAGCTGGTCGACGAGTTCATCGGCATCGTCCGCGGACGCACGGCCCACAGCTCCCGCAACGCGGCGGTGGCCGAGCGCGAGGGCCAGGCGGCGGACGGCAAGGAGAGGGCCGGGAAGTCGGCGGCGGGCAAGGCAGGGTCAGGCAAGGCCGGGTCGGGCAAGGCCGGGTCGGGCAGAACCGGGTCAGGCAAGGCCGGATCCGGCAAGACCGGGTCAGGCAAGGCAGCGTCCGGCAAGGCCGGCCGCTCCCCCTCCGGCAATGCAGCAGCGGCCCGGAAGAACCGCGGCCGCCGGCGCTGATCACTCGTCCTCCGCATACGGCTTGCCGGGATACGGTGGCGACTCCGCCATGAAGTAGGCGACGCCCTCACCGACGCTGAACTCCGCCGAGAAGCCGGTCTCGTCCTTGCCCGTCAAGTAGGCCGGGTAGGCGACGATCTTCTGCGGCGGCCGGATGGTGTCATCGGTTTCGACGGTCACCGGGTAGCCGAGCGCGAGCCATGCCGCCGCAACGCTGTCTGCAACCTCCTGCGGGCTGCGGCCGAGGGCACCCCGTCGCGACGCGGAGGCGCAGAACGTGTCGAAGGGTGTGCCGTCGTCGAAGTCGCCGCCGTACTGCCAATTGGTGTAGTCGTCTTCCCAGCCGGCGCCGACGGCCTCGGCTGTCTTGGCATACAGGGTTCGGATGCGCTCTTCTGCTGCTGCTTTCGACATGGTGGGCGCCTTCCTCTGCGGTATCGAGACGAACGGGATTCCTTGAGCGCAGCCGGCGGTGAGCGGCGATGACATGCACAGGAGCAGAACGATGGCGACGCGGCGCACTCGCTTCCGGTTGCGCATCATCGCGAGAGTTCCGTCAGAAGGCGAGCGTGGCGGCGGTCCTCGGCATCTCCGGATTCGGGCAGATCGTCACCGAATCCCATCGTCGCCTTGGCTGTTCCGTACTGCGCCGACGTCTGCTGGTCGAAGTAGCTGAACCGCTCCGGATGCGATTCGCTGTTCGCGAGCGGGCCGTGCTGAGTTATCCCGTGAAGCCGCTCCCCGTCGATGACGGCATCCTCGGACGTGAACACACGCGCTCCGAAATCATCGGCGGTGGGATCGGCACGGCCCGAGATGAAGCGGCCCGTTCCCGCCCACTCGTCGTCGAGTCCCTCGGTGGCGAATACCTGACCGGCAGGGACATGGAGCGAATCCGCGTCCGGCACCCAGGAAGGAATTCCGGCCGACCCGAGCAGCACGACGTTCTGGGCCGATACTCCGGATTGCGCGAGTGCGAGCGTCGCCACCGCTGTCCCGTACGAATGCGCCACCACTGAGACCGCCGGAGTGCCCGGCGCGGTCGAGGACTCGATGCCCTGCAGGGTACGGCCGAGGCGGAACGCACCTGCCCGCGCGAGATCGTCGTGAGAGACGCCCCAGACGTCCGCGGGACCGGGTGGGTCGTAATCGAGCCAGGCCACCACGGCCAGTCGTGAGTCGCCGACCCCTGCGACGCGCCCCTGCCGTTCAGCCAATCGCGCGGACGCCCCCGCATACCGCCCCACATCGTCCGCCGTCGTCCCCATCCCCGGCACGATGAGCGTCACGTGCTCCGCCGTCTCGATCAGCCCGGTGCTGAGCGCCACCTTCACGGTCCCGTCCGTCGAGTAGGCGTACAGCTCGTGCGGCGGCGCGCCCTCGGGTCCGCGGCCGTAGGCGCGCTCGATGCGCCGCAGCGTCTCCAGCCGGGCCTCCAACACCTGCTCGCTCACCTGGAGCTTGGGGTCGGTCGGATGGGCGGACAGCGCGAGTCGCGCGTCCGCCAGCGACGCCCGCGTTGCGGCGAGATCCGCCTTCAGCTGCCGCGCGTTCACCGCCGACCGCACGCCGGCCGGCACGCCGTCCAGGTTGCCGACGACGCGTGGCAGTCCGGCGGCCACGGCCGCGGCCTGATCGGCGCTCAGCCGCCGCCACCAACGCGCGATCGTCGCCGCCCCCAGCGCCAGCAGGGAGGCCAGGAGCCCGGGATGCGCCAGCGCGTAGCGCTGCAGCTCGTCAACGGAGAGCCCCGCCAGCCGCTCCAGCAACGGCGGCAGCGGCGCGTCCGGGAGGACCGCGGCGAACGCCGCCGTCCGCACCGGCTCGGCCGCGAAGACGGAGTCGACCGGGTCGCGCCCGAGCAGGGACTCGATGCGGCGTGCCGCGACGCGCTCCGCGTCATCCACGTCGTCGCGGGCCCGTTGCAGCAGGCGGTGCGCCGACCGTCGCAGCTCGTCCGCAGGCTGCCAGAACAGGGCAGCGGGCGCGGCACCCGCACCGGGTGCGAGCGACTCGGCCTCCTCCCACAGGGCCATCGCCTTCCACGCCAGCCGGTGCCCCTCCTCGAGCTCCTCTCCGAACCGGGTCAGGGCGTCCGCCGCCTCCCCGTAGGTCTGCGCCGCGCCGCGGAGCCGTGCGCAGTGGGTGGCGAGTGCGGCGTGGAAGGCATCCGACGCGGCTCCCGTCCAGTCGGCGCGCAGATCGAGGCGACCGTTCCGCGCGGCCGCGTCGGCCAGCTCCTCGCCGTCCGCCCGCCAGGCGGCCGCCAGCGCGCGTACCGCGCCGGGATCACCGGGGATCAGCTGGCGCGGGTGGGTCGCCTCCCCCAGCTCGGTCACGACGCTGCCGCCAGGGCGAGGCTCGCGTCGAGCTCCGCGAACGTGTCGATGGTCAGACGGAGCCCGCGGGGCAGGCGCGCGTCGTCGGCGGACAGCGCTCCCCGCACCCGCACCCGGTCGGCGGTCATCGCCTCGGTCGCCGAGCGGAGGCGGCGCGGATCAGCGAGGGACGGGGACGGCCGTGAAGGCAGCCCGGTGAACCTCCCCGCCGCATCGGCGAGGGCACTCGTGGAGAAGCGCAGTGAACTCATACATCTTGAGTATCACATCCGACGCGAGATGAAAATGTTTGTATTTCAGAGGCTGAACGCTCTACCGCACCGCCGCGCCGATCAGCGACAGCAGCGCGTGCGCGTAGGCGGTCGCCGCGTCCTCGTGCTCGTACATCCGCTCCTCCCCGCCGAGCAGGATCGCAACGCGGTAGCCGTCGGGTGTCCGCGCGAGGTGACGGAACGAGCCGCCTAGCAGCTCCCGCAGCTGGTCCTCGCGCGGGATCCACAGCGCATCCTCCACCGCGAGCGAGTCGAGCGCCCACTCCGTCGTGCCGTTGAACCCGAGGATCGTCCCGGTGTCGAAGTGGTGCGGCTCGATGGTCATCTCGCTCACCGTGAACCGCTCGCCGCCCATGTCCGGGCGGTCGATCGCGAAGGTGTCGCCCGAGGCCGGCTGCCAGCGCAGCCCCGCCTGGCGCAGCTGCCGCGCGAGGTCGTCGTCGATCACAAGCGTTCTCCTCTCGGTCCGCGTCGTCCGGTCAGTCGGTGACGACGACGATCTTGCCGCGCACGTGGCCGGTCTCCAGCCGCCCGTACGCCTCCACCGTGCGCTCGATCGGGAAGATCGAGTCGATCGGCAGCACGAGCTCGTTCTCGGCGAGCAGCTCGGCCAGCTCGGCCAGCTCGTCGTTGCCGGCCGCCGCTCCGCCGACCGTGCGCGCGCCACGTGCCGCAGGCCCGAACGCCGCGATGGTGTTGATCCGCTCGGGAGGCACGCCCAGCTCCAGCGCCACATCGATGGTGTCGGAGCCGTGGTTGTCGAGCACCGCCGTGATCGGGTTGCCGTCGTCCAGCAGCTCGCGCAGCCGGTCCGTCAGGCCGTCGCCGTATGCGACCGGGAGGATGCCGAGGGTCTCGAGGAACTCGTGGTTCTCCTCCCCCGCCGTCCCGACGACACTCGCCCCGGCGCGCACGGCCAGCTGCGCCGCGAGCACGCCGACGCCGCCGGCCGCCGCGCTCACCAGCACGCAGTCGTGCTCGCTCAGCCCGAGGGAGGCCACGCTCGCCATCGCGGTCCGTCCGACCACTCCCAACGCACCAGCGGCCTCGAAGGTGAGCGCCTCGGGCTTGACGATGATCTGGCCGTCCTCCGGCACCACGACGAAGTCCGCGAGGGCGGCGAAGGGAGCGGTCCCGAGCACGGCGTCGCCGACGGCGAAGCGCGTCACGCCGTCGCCGATCTCCTCGACGAACCCGGCGAAGTCCTGCCCCATCCCGCTCGGGAGCGTCACGCCCATCCGCGCGGCGGCGCCCTCGTCGCGGTACGACGTCACGTCCATCGGGTTGAGTCCGGCCGCCATGACGCGCACGAGCACCTGACCGGGGCCTGGCCACGGCCGTTCCCGGTCGACGATGTGCAGGAAGTCGCGGGAGCCGAACTCCTCGAGCTGGACGAATCTGGGCACACGCGCTCCTTCCACTCCGGTAGGAGGGAGCCTAGCCCCCGGTTCGCCGGACCGGCAGCGGCGAGGAGCGACTCTCAGCCGAAGAGGAGGGCGGCCTCCTCGTAACGCGCGGGCGGCACGGTCTTGAGCCCGCCTGTGGCGTCGGCGATCGACACGTTGACGACGTCGGTGCCGCGCAGCGACACCATCGAGCCCCAGCGGCCCTCGTACACCGCGTCGACCGCGGCCATGCCGAGCCTGGTCGCGAGCACGCGGTCGTAGGCGCTGGGGACGCCGCCGCGCTGCATGTGGCCGAGCACGGTCGCGCGCGACTCGATGCCGGTGCGCTCCTCGATCATCGGTGCGAGCATCTCGCCGATGCCGCCGAGCCGGGGCCGGTTGAACGCGTCGAGGCCCTTGTGCGAGTGCGCCTCCTCCATCGTGTCGAGGTGGAAGCCCTCGGAGACGACGATCACCGGCGCGCGGCCGCGGTCGCGCACCGACTCCACCCACTCGCAGATCTGCTCGATCGACTGCGGCTGCTCGGGGATGAGGATGGCGTGCGCGCCGCCCGCCATGCCCGAGTGCAGGGCGATCCAGCCCACGTGACGACCCATGACCTCCACAACCATGCAGCGCTGGTGCGACTCCGCGGTGGTGCGGAGGCGGTCGATGGCCTCGGTCGCGATCTCGACGGCGGTGTCGAACCCGAACGAGTAGTCGGTCGCCGCGAGGTCGTTGTCGATGGTCTTCGGGACGCCGACGATGCGCAGGCCGGCGTCGGTGAGGCGGCGGGCCGCTGTCAGCGTGCCCTCTCCGCCGATCGCGATGATGGCGTCGATGCCGTTCTCGTCCATCATCCGCTGGATGTTCTCCGGTCCGCCCTGGTCGCCCTCGAACGGGTTGGTGCGGCTGGAACCGAGGATGGTGCCGCCCTGGCGGGAGAGGCCGCGGACGCTGTGCCGGTCGAGCGGGACGATGTCGCCCTCGACGACACCCCGCCAGCCGTAGCGGAAACCGGCGAACTCCGAGCCGTAGACCCGGTCGCCCTTGAGGACCGCGCCGCGGATGACCGCGTTCAGGCCCGGGCAGTCGCCGCCGCTGGTGAGGATGCCGATCTTCATGCTGTGTGCCGCTCCCTTTCGATGTCCCCCGAGAATCATGCCCGACGCCTCCGCCGCAGCACAAAAGCGCGGGGCCGGGGCGTCAGAGCGACAGGACGCGCTGCAGCTTGGAGTCGTTCGCCGCGGGTCGGGCGCCGGCCGCGAGCAGCCGCTCCTCGATCCCGTCGAGCAGCGCCGCGCGGCCCTGCGGGGTGTCCGGGGCGCCGCCGAGCAGTTCGACCTCCCACTCGCGCCAGCTCTCGGAGCCTCCGGAGCGGAGGTTCTCGCCGCGCACGTGGTCGTCGCACAGCTCGGCGAGGTCGAAGCCGGCCGCGTCGCGCAGCACGGTCGTCACCCTGGTGTTGACGATGCGGGCGACGGGGACGAGCGGACGGTCGCCGAGCGTCTCGGCGATGGCGTCGCGCAGGGCGGCGGGAGGCTGATCGCCGTCGCCCTCGCCGGCGCCCTCGCCGGCGTCGAGCGGCCAGTGCAGTTCGACCCGGCCCTCGTCGCCCGGCGCCAGCTTGACGTGCCAGCCCTCGTCGAGGCCGCCGCGGCGGACGCGGACCGCGATCCTGGCGTGGGCGAGCGTGAGCTCCGCGGTGTCGAGGTAGGTCGCGACCAGCTCCGCGGTCTCGGGCTCCGCCTCGACCGCCACAGCACCGACGCCGACCAGCACCGGCGGGGTCGTGTCCGCGTCGACGTCGTACTTGCGCTCGATCTCGACCTGGCTGTGCTGGGGCATGACCCCCTGTCTAGTCCACTTCGGCGCTGTCGCGAAATCACAAGAGGCGCCGGATCGCGGCCCGTAGGCTGCGGGCATGGACGCATCGCAGACGATCACCGCCCGCTTCGAGGTCACCGGCTGGGATCCGGCGCCCCTGGCCGGGCTCGAGGGGGACGGCGACTGGGTGGGCGCCGTCGTCATGCGCAAGCGGTACACGGAGGGACTCGTCGGCGAGTCGATCGCCCACTTCGTCTCGTCCGGAACAGAGGAGGGCGGCCGCGGCTACCTCGCCGCCGAGCGCATCACCGGCACGCTGCCGGACGGGCGCTCCGGCTCGGTGACGGTGCACCACGGCGCGCTGCAGCACCCGGACGACCCGTCGGCGTTCGGGTACATCGTCCCGGGCACGGGGACCGGGGATTTCGCCGGCTGGACGGGCGCTGCGCGCATCCGGCACGACGACCGCGGGCCGTTCCTCGTCTTCGACCCGGCCTGACGAGGTCGGCCTTCACCGGCGCACGCACCGGCGGTACCCTCGCGGTATGAGCGACACGGGACGAGACGACGACCTGGACGACTTCCGCGAAGCCCAGGAGACGGACTACGAGCCGGAGCCGGTCGTGCACGACCCCGACGACGTGCCGGTCGAGGACGACGAGGAGGACGAGGACCGCCTCCTCCCGGACGACGAGCGCCCAGTCCCGATCGACCCCGACGACGCCGAGATCGCCTAGCGCAGCCCGCGAGCACAGGAAAAGCGTCGCCGATTCGCGGGATCCGCGACCTTTTTCCTGTGCTCGACGGCTGACGGCGGGAGGGTTACGCCTCCAGTGCGTCCTCCAGCAGGTGGATGAGCGCGTCGAGCTGCACCGAGTCGGTCGAGCCGACCTCCTGGTCGCTGCCGTCGAGCGCGCGCGCCGCCAGGCCCTGCTTGGCGTCGATCAGCTCGGCGATCTTGGAGTCGATGGTCTGCGCTGCGATGATCCGCCACGCGGTGACCGGCTCCTCCTGGCCGATCCGGTGCACGCGGTCGATCGCCTGCGTCTGCTCGGCGGCCGTCCAGGACAGCTCGGCGAGCACCACGTTGGAGGCGGCCTGCAGGTTGAGGCCGACGCCGGCGGCGGTCAGCGAGCACACCGCGACCGACACCTCCGGATCGTTGTTGAAGGCGTCGATCTCCTTCTGCCGCGCGAGCGCCGACTGGTCGCCGCGGATGGAGATCGTCTTGAGGTCGCGGGCTGCGAACGCCTCCTCCGCCGCATCCATCACGTCGATGTGCTTGGCGAAGAAGACCACCTTGCCGACCGAGCGCGCCAGCTGCGCGGTGTAGTCGGAGGCGAGCCCGGCCTTCGCCTGGCCGATGCGGCGCACCATCGTGAAGACGTTGTCGCCGGTCTTGGCCGACTTCGCCTCCTCGAGCTCGGACTGGGCGACCAGCCGGATGAGGTGCCTGCGGTGCGCGTCGTCGTCGCCGTCGAACGAGTCGGGGCGACCGGCGGCGGCCGCCCGGTGGAAGCGCGCGACCAGGCGCGCGGCGAGCTCGCGCTCCGCCTGGCGGATCGAGCGGCCCAGGTCGTCGTCGAGCTCGACGGGGAGGTCGACCACGCGACGGCTCGGCAGGTCGGCGGCCACGTCGAGCTTGCGCCGGCGGACGATGCCGAGGTCGATCACGGACTCCCGGGCGGCGGCGTAGAAGCCGAAGTCGGCCGGGGTCAGCCCGGTCTCCTCCAGCCGCTCCATCAGCGGGTCGGCGGGCTTGTCGCCCTGGATCCAGCCGAGGAACTGCCAGATCGCCTTGAAGTCGTCGATGTCGTTGATCAGCGGCGTACCGGTGAGCGCGATCAGCAGCGGGTCGGGGGTGGAGGAGCGGATCGCCTCCGCGAGCCCGAGCACGAGCCGCGAGCGCTGCGAGTGCAGGTTCTTGATGAAGTGCGCCTCGTCGACGACCATGCCCTTGAAGCCGAGGGTGCTCAGCCAGGAGAGGTGCCGGTCGAGCACCTCGTAGTTGACGACGACGATATCGGCGAAGGCGTCGAGGCCCTCCCCGTCGCCGTGGATGACCGTGGCGCGACGGTGCGGAGTCCAGCGCTCGACCTCCCTCGCCCAGTTCATCTTGACGACGTTGGGCACCACCGCGAGCAGCGGGTAGGCGCCGGCCACCGAGGCGGCGAGGAGGGACTGCGCCGTCTTGCCGAGGCCGGGCTCGTCGGCGAGCAGGAAGGTGCGGTGGCCCTGGCGCACGCTCTCGATGAGCCGCGCCTGGTGGTGCATGAGCTCCATGCCGGGAGGCGAGTAGCGGTCGATCAGCGGCGCAGGCGGCAGCTCCATGCTGGCGGCCTGCCCGCCCGAGCCGTACTCGAACGACTTGAACAGCGGGCCGAGCAGCTCCCACGAGTCGAGCCGGCGGCGCGGCGTCGACGGCGGTGCCGCCAGCTTGCTGAAGTCGGGGGCGAGGAACGGGTTCGACAGCTGCCGCGCCTTCACCGACGGCGGCACGACCTGCTTCTGCGCGAGCTCCGGGGGGATGACGCTGTCCTGCTTGAGCGGAGGCGCCTCCACCGTGATGATCAGGTCGTCGGGGCTGAGCTCGGTGCCGGACTCCAGCAGCCAGTCGCGGCGCAGCTTCTGCGCGGTCGCGGTGGGCGGCGAGTCGCTCTCGAGCAGCGCGATCAGCGAGGTGTCGCGCGCGGCGGTCTTGGCGAGGATGGTCGCGATGCCGTCGAGGCGCTTCAGCTGCTCGGCGCGCTGCGCGTCGGTCAGCTCGGGGTCGGCCTTGGCGCGGGCGCGCTCCTCGCGCATGAGGAACGCGATCACCTGGAACTTGGTCCGGTTCGTCGGTCCGAGCTTCTTGCCGTCGGCGGCCTTGGCCTCCACCTCGCGCACCTTGCGGGCGAGCACGGGGATGAGGCCGTCGTTGTTGGCGTGCCGGTTGCGTCGCTGCTGCGGGCGCGACGGGCTGGTGCGCTGATCGGAAGTGCGCTGACCGGAACGAGACATGGTCCTCCAGTAGGTGCGCCGCGCACTGACGGAGGGCTCGGCGCCGTAGGCATGAGGGGCCGGCGCGGTGGCGGGGCGGTTGACCGAGTGGTTCCGCCCGCGCGTGCGAGACGCCGGGAGCACGGCTCAGGAACGGCCGCGCGTGACCAGTCTACCCGAGGGCGCGGCGCTCAGCGACGCCCGTCCGCTGGGATCTTGATGAGGATGCCCGCGCACACGAACAGCACGGCTCCCGCGACGTGCAGCACCCGCAGCACCGTCTCGTCGAGCGGCAGCGGCCACACCGGGTTGAAGACGACGGCGAGCGGGATCAGCCCCACCAGCCACCACCACGCCCGCGCCTGTCCGGCGAACACGCAGAGGATGAGCGCCAGGATGCTCGCGCCGTACTGCACGAACAGGTACCACTCGCCGCCCAGCAGGCCGAGCCCGGCGAGCAGGACGATCGCGCCCAGCAGCCCGGGCGCCAGCGCGGCGCGATTGACGGCGGGAGGCTGCGGGGTGCGTGAGGTCGACACGGTAGTCGAGTCTACGGGCGGGGCCGCAAAGCGCAGCGCGCCCGCCGGGCGAGACCTCCCGGCGGGCGCGTGCGGAATGTGAAGGGGCTACAGGCTGCCCCGGCGGAACAGGAATGCGCACGGCGGGGCGTCCGACCCCACGCGCACGACGACGGACGAGGAACGGGCGAGCTCGAGGAACGGGTCGAGCTCGAGACGCGTCATGGGAACGCGGCGCAGCTCGGCATCGGAGGCGATGCCGTTGACCGCGAAGGCGACGTCTGGGACTTCATAGGGCTCGTCGGCGAGATCCAGGAACACGATCGGGGACGGGCTGGCGTTGTCGAGCGGGAACACACTGAGGATCGCTTCGGCTGCGGCCTCCGTGGTGGTGTCGTCACCGAGGTGGACGACGGGCGTGGTGATGGTGTCTTCGGGATAGCCGCTGCCGACAAGGGTAAGCGTGTCGCCGTCGTGCATGGAATCCAGAGCGCTCAAGAGTGATCCGGACAGCAGCGGGCTGAGGTTCTTCAGCAAAGTCGGGCCTTTCCTGTAAAACGAATATTTCTCAACCCCTGCGATTGAGGATAGACGAAACGGTATGTCCTCCCCACCCCCCGTTGGGGGGACGAGTGATGACACGCCGCATGCCTACCTGTCCGGAAAGCGCATGTCTGCTATCAGAAGCGCCGCAGCCGGAGGCTGTTGAGCACCACGAACACGCTCGAGAACGCCATCGCCGCTCCCGCGATCATCGGGTCGAGCAGCCCGAGCGCTGCGACCGGGAGCGCGGCCACGTTGTACGCGAAGGCCCAGAACAGGTTGCCCCGGATGATCGCGAGCATCCGCCGCGACAGCCGCAGCGCGTCAGCGACGAGCGCCGGCTCCGGCCGCAGCAGTGTCAGGTCGCCGGCCGCGATCGCGATGTCGGAGCCGGTCCCCATCGCGATGCCGAGGTCGGCCGTCGCGAGCGCCGCGGCGTCGTTCACGCCGTCGCCGACCATCGCCACCCGCCGGCCGTCCCGCTGGAGGAGCGCGATCTCCCCCGCCTTGCGTTCGGGGGCGACGCCGCCGACCGCGCGGCCGACACCGAGCGGCGCCGTGACGGCGCGGACCGTCCGCTCGTGGTCGCCGCTCAGCACGATCGGCTCGGCGCCGAGCGCGCGCACGGCGTCCACCGCCCGGCGGGCGTCCTCGCGGAGGGGGTCGCCGACGCCGATCACGGCGAGCGGTTCGCCGTCCGCCGACACCACGACCGCCGTCGACCCGGCGCTCCGCAGCTCGTCGGCCGCGATCGCGAGCGGCCCGGGCAGGCCCTCGCCCGCGGACCGCACCTCCACGGCGCGCCCCTCGACCTCCGAAGTCACCCCGACGCCCGCGACCGCGCGGAAGGCCGTGACGGCGGCGGCCGAGGGAGCCGCCTCCGCAATGGCCCGCCCGAGCGGATGCTCCGAGCCGCGCTCGGCGGCCGCCGCGAGTCGCAGCGCCTCGTCGGCGTCCACGCCCGCCGCCGCCTGCACGCTCACGACGGTCATGCGCCCGGTCGTCAGCGTCCCGGTCTTGTCGAAGACGACCGTGTCGATGCGGCCGGCCCGTTCGAGCGCGTCCGCTCCGGAGAGCAGGATGCCCCGCTGCGCCGCGCGCGAGGTGCCGACGAGCAGCGCGGTCGGCGTCGCCAGCCCGAGTGCGCACGGACACGCGACGATCAGCACCGCCACCGCCGGCGACAGGGCCGCGGCCGGGTCGCCCGTGACCGCCGTCCACACGGCGAAGGTCAGCACCGCCAGCCCGATGACCACGGGGACGAAGATCGCGGACACGCGGTCGGCGAGCCGCTGCGCCCGCGTCTTGCCGAGCTGCGCCTCCTCGACCAGCTCGGCCAGGCGAGCGAGGCGGGTGTCCTCGCCGACCCGGGAGGCCAGCACGAGGAGCGAGCCGCCCGCGGCGATCGTGCCGGCCGACACGGCGTCTCCCGCCGCCACCTCCACCGGCACCGACTCCCCGGTCAGCGCCGACGCGTCGACCGCTGCGGAGCCGTCGACGACCTCGCCGTCGGCGGCGATGCGCTCGCCGGGCCGCACGACGAACCGGTCGCCCGGACGCAGCGCCTCGACAGGGACGCGCTCCTCGCGCCCGTCCGCGTCGATCCGCGACACCTCGCGGGCCCCGGCCGAGAGCAGCGCGCGCAGCGCCGCGCCCGCGCTGCGCCGGGAGCGCTGCTCGGCGAACCGCCCGAGCAGGAGGAACGTGGTCACGACGGCGGCGACCTCGAAGTAGACGTGGCCGCCGGAGCCTCCCACCAGCACCGCGACCGACCAGGCGAAGGCGACGAGGGTGCCCAGCGAGACCAGTGTGTCCATCGTCGTGGCGCCGTGCCGGAGATTCACCGCCGCAGAGCGGTGGAACGGCCAGCCGCCCCACAGCACGACGGGCGCCGCCAATGCGAGCGAGACCCACTCCCCCGGCATCGACCGCCAGGCCGGGACCATCGCCAGCAGGACGATCGGGATGCTGAGGGCCGCCGACACGATGAGGCGCGGCAGCAGGCGGCGCGAATCGCCCTGCTGCTCCCCCTCGGCCGCAGCGCCGGAGGCGGTGGCGCGTTCCTCGCGGGAGTCGCTCACCACGCGCGCCGCGTACCCGGCCTTCTCGACCTCGGCGATCAGCGCGGCCGCGTCGACCTCCGGCGGGGCCGTCACGGTGGCCCGCTCGGTCGCGAGGTTCACGGTGGCCGTGACGCCGTCGACGCGGCCCAGGCGCTTCTCGACCCTGGCGACGCAGCTCGCGCACGTCATGCCCTCGACGGCGAGGTCGATCCGGACGGCGGAGTCGGTGGTGGGCATGCCGCTCAGAGCAGCGGGAGGCGGTCGGCGCGGCCCAGGGAGTACCCGGCCTCCTCGACGGCCGCGCGCACGTCGGCCTCGGCGAGCGGAGCCTCGCTCTCGACCGAGGCCGTGCCGGCGGCGACATCCACCGCCACAGCGCTCACGCCGTCGATCGTCGTCAGCTCCTCCGTCACCGCGCGGGCGCAGTGGTCGCAGGTCATGCCCAGGATGTCGTACGTCGTCTGCATGCCAGCAGCGTATCACGTACCCCATAGGGGTATATGGGATCGGCGCTATCCTGGAGGGGTGATCGCAGACATCAAGAAGCGCGCCCTCCACCGCACGCGCATCCTCGAGGGCCAGTTGCGGGGGCTGGAGAAGATGATCGAGAACGAGGACTACTGCATCGACATCATCACCCAGTCGCTCGCGATCCAGAAGTCGCTCGGCTCGCTCAACAAGCTGCTGGTCGAGAACCACCTGAAGACCCACGTCTCCGAGATGTTCGAGGAGGGCGGCGACCAGCGCGACGACGCGATCGTCGAGCTGCTCAAGGTGTACGAGCTCTCGAACAACCGGGGCTGACGTGTCGGACCCCATCGAGATCGTCCCAGGAGACATCACCGACGAGACCGTCGACGCCATCGTCAACGCCGCCAACAGCACGCTGCTCGGCGGGGGCGGCGTCGACGGTGCCATCCACCGCCGCGGCGGCCCCGCCATCCTCGAAGCGTGCCGCGAACTCCGCGCGACGAGCCTCCCGGACGGCCTCCCCACCGGACAGGCCGTCGCCACGACCGCCGGCGACCTCGCCGCGCGCTGGGTGATCCACGCCGTCGGGCCGGTCTGGTCCTCGCGCGAGGACCGCACGCCGCTGCTGCAGAACGCCTACCGCTCCTCGCTGCGGGTCGCACGCGAGCTCGGGGCCGTGAGCGTCGCCTTCCCCGCCATCTCGGCCGGCGTCTACGGCTGGCCGATGGAGGACGCGGCGCGCATCGCGGTCAGCACCGTCCGCGCCGTGCTCTCGTCGGGCGTCGGTTCGGTCGAGCGGGCGCGGTTCGTGCTCTTCAACGACGACGCGCTGGCCGCCTTCCGCGCGGCGGCCGGCGGATGAGCGACGAGCCGGCCGCCGACGCCGCCCTCGAACGCCTCCGCACCCTCCTCCGCCTCCCGACCGTCTCGCACACCGACCCGGCGCTGACGGACGGGGCGGTCTTCGAGCGCTTCATCGACACGCTGCCCGAGCTCTACCCCGCCCTGCACGCGACCCTGGAGCGCGAGCGGCACGGCCACTCCCTGCTGTACCGCTGGCGCGGCTCCTCCGCCGCCGGCGCACCGACCGTGCTCATGGCGCACTACGACGTGGTGCCCGCAACCGACGACGGCTGGCGGCATCCGCCCTTCGCGGCCACCCTCACCGGCACCGGCGACGAGCAGCTGCTGTGGTCGCGCGGCGCCATCGACGACAAGGGGGCGCTCGTGGCGATCCTGGAGGCGGTGGAGGCGCTGGCCGCCTCCGGCTTCACCCCCGCCGACGACGTCTACCTGAGCTTCGGCCACGACGAGGAGACGCGTGGCACGGGCGCCCAGGCCATCGCGGCGGCGCTCCGGGAGCGCGGCGTGCGACCCGCCCTCGTGGTGGACGAGGGCGGCGCGATCGTGGAGGGCGTCTTCCCCAGCGTCGCCAAGCCGATCGCCGTGGTCGGCGTCAGCGAGAAGGGCATCACGAGCCTCCGCCTCACCGTCGAGCAGAACGGCGGCCACGCCTCCACCCCGCCGCCGATGACCGCGACCGTGCGGCTGGCCCGCGCCATCACGCGGCTCAACGCGCGGCCGTTCCCGTCGCGGCTGACCGAGACGAACCTCCGCATGGTCGAGATCCTCGGCGCGCACGCGACCGGCCCGCTGCGCGCGGTGTTCACCCGGGCGCGCCGCCTGCGTCCGGTGCTGCACGGCGTGTTCGGCCGGCTGAGCGACGAGACCCGCGCGATCGTGCGGACCACGACCGCGGTGACTCAGCTGCGCGGCAGCCTGGCCGCGAACGCGCTGCCCGAGACCGCCGAGGCCGTCGTCAACGTGCGCATCGCGGTCGGCTCGTCGGTGGCGGAGGCGGTGGAGCATGTGCGCCGCGCGATCCGCGACCCGCTGGTCGGCATCGACGTGCTCGACCCGAGCGAGCCGTCGCCGGTGTCGCCGATGGAGGGTCCGGCCTGGGAGCGCGTGGCCGCGGCAGTGGCCGAGGTGCACCCGGGTGCCGTGGTGACGCCGTACGTCATGCTCGGGGCGAGCGACAGCCGGCACTTCACGGGCATCGCCGAGGCCGTG
The DNA here is from genome assembly GCF_056755495.1 of Leifsonia sp. KNZ12-8B. Lineage (NCBI taxonomy): Bacteria > Bacillati > Actinomycetota > Actinomycetes > Micrococcales > Microbacteriaceae > Leifsonia > Leifsonia sp. KNZ12-8B. The sequence goes on along the minus strand of NZ_JBPGXM010000019.1, from coordinate 12,506 downwards.
TACCGCTTCACCCCGTTCGAACTCAGTGCGGAGGAGCGCGGCGCGCTGCACGCGCGCGACGAGCGCATCCGGGTGTCGACCTGGCGCCGCGGCATCGCCTTCTACCGGCATCTCCTCACCGGGTCGTGAGCAGATGCGGCTTCCCCCGCCGACTCGTGAGTTCAGGTCACGTGTCGGCGCGCGAAGCCGCAACGAGTCACCACTCGGCGCGGGTCGTGATCAGGCCGCGCCGCCCAGGTTCGGCAACTGGATCGCCCGGCTCGACGGCGGCAGCTGCCGCACCCGCTCCAGCGCCGGCGCCAGCTCGGACGCCCAGGCCCGATAGCCGTCCGCGGTGAGGTGGAGGCCGTCGTCGGTGTACGCCGGGTTCAGCTCCCCGTCCTCCAGCGCCATCGCCGGCCACAGGTCGAGCCAGCCCGCGTGCACGGTCGGGGCGAACTGCCACAGGTGCCGGTTGATGTCGCGGATCTGGTCGGCGAACTCGCGCCCGCGCGGCAGCACGGACTGCGCCAGGATGCGACCCTCCGGCAGCTCCTTGCGCAGGGTGACGAGGATGGTCTCCACGTTCCGCACGATGTGCTCGACGGAGCGCCGCCAGGCCAGGTCGTTGGTGCCGACCAGCAGGGCGACGACCTCCGGTCGCGTCTCGATCACCTGGTCGAGCCGGGCGATCACGTCGTCGGACGTGTCTCCGGCGAACCCGAGATTGACGATGTCCTCGCCCGGCAGCAGCGTCGTCCAGTCGCCGTTGCGGGTCAGGCTGTCGCCGACGAGGACCAGCAGGCCCTGCCCGCCACCGTGTCCGTCCGTCATCCGCGCCCTCCTCGCCTCCCCACCATCCTCCCCCACATCGAGCGAGGCCGGAAGACGGGTCGGCAGGGAGGGACGGCCGGCTCAGATCAGCGACTTGGTGTGCCAGACCGTCTTCGTCTCGGTGAAGAACGCGATGCGGTCGAGCGACGGCGCGGCCGCATCGGGCCCGTTCTCCGGCGGCAGCACGCGCTTCAGCGTGTCCGCCGCGGCGATCTGCAGGTCCACCCAGTCGAGCGCTCCCGCGCCGACCAGGTCGAGCGCGTTGACGTCGGCGTGCGACGCGAGCCACGGCGCGATCTCGGCCGGCGACCCGGTGAGGATGTTGACCACACCGCCCGGCACGTCGCTCGTCGCGAGCACCTCGCTCAGGCTGATCGCCGAGAGCGGGAACCGCTCGCTCGCCACCACGACGACCGTGTTGCCCGCGACGAGCACCGGCGCGATCGCGCTGACGAAGCCGAGCAGGCTGGAGTCCTGCGGCGCGATCACGGCGACGACACCCGTCGGCTCCGGCACCGAGATGTTGAAGTACGGGCCGGCCACCGGGTTCGCGTTGCCCGCGACCTGCGCGAACTTGTCCGCCCAGCCCGCGTACCAGACCCAGCGGTCGATCGCCTCGTCCACCTGGGCGACGGCGGCCGCCTCCGAGACACCCTCCGCGCGGCGGATCTCGTCGACGAACTGCGCCCGGCGGCCCTCCATCAGCTCCGCGATCCGGTACAGCACCTGGCCGCGGTTGTAGGCGGTCGCGCCCGCCCAGCCCGAGAGCGCACCGCGGGCGGCGACCACCGCGTCCCGGGCGTCCTTGCGGGAGCCCTTGGCTGCGTTGGCGAGGAACGCGCCCTTCGCCGAGAGCACCTCGTAGGTGCGGCCCGACTCGCTGCGGGGGAACTTCCCGCCGATGTAGAGCTTGTAGGTCTTCGGCACGGCCAGGCGGCTCATTTCGTGGCTCCCTTGCGGGTCAGGCGGGCGGGGATGGTGGAGGCTGCGGGCAGCGAGCGCCCGGGCACCAGGTAGGCGCCGAGGCCGTGGCGGCCGCCCTCGCGGCCGTAGCCGGACTCCTTGTAGCCGCCGAAGGGGCTGGCCGGGTCGAACCGGTTGAAGGTGTTGGCCCAGACGACGCCCGCGCGCAGCTTGTCCGCGACCGCCAGGATGCGGCTGCCCTTGTCCGACCAGATGCCGGCCGAGAGGCCGTACGGCGTGTTGTTCGCCTTCGCGATGGCCTCCGCCGGGGTGCGGAAGGTCAGCACCGAGAGCACCGGGCCGAAGATCTCCTCGCGGGCGATCCGGTGGCTGGTCGACACGTTGTCGAAGATCGTCGGCGCGAACCAGAACCCGTTCTCCGGGATGGCGCAGTCGGCGGTCCAGCGCTCGGCGCCCTCCGCCTCCCCGATGTCGGACAGCTCGCGGATGCGCTGCAGCTGCTCGGCGCTGTTGATGGCACCGATGTCCGTGTTCTTGTCCAGCGGGTCGCCGAGGCGGAGGGTGGACAGGCGGCGCTTGAGCCGCTCCACGACCTCGTCATGCACGCTCTCCTGCACCAGGAGGCGGCTGCCGGCGCAGCACACGTGCCCCTGGTTGAAGAAGATGCCGTTGACGATGCCCTCGACGGCCTGGTCGATCGGGGCGTCGTCGAACACGATGTTCGCGGCCTTGCCGCCGAGCTCCAGCGTCAGCTTCTTGTCGGTGCCGGCGACCGAGCGCGCGATCTCGCGGCCGACCGCGGTCGAGCCGGTGAACGCGACCTTGTTGACGTCGGGGTGCGAGACCAGCTCGCGGCCGGTCTCCCCCGCGCCCGTGACGATGTTGACGACACCGGCGGGCAGATCGGCCTGCTGCACGATCTCGGCGAACAGCAGCGCGGTCAGCGGCGTGGTCTCCGCGGGCTTCAGCACGACCGTGTTGCCGGCCGCGAGAGCGGGAGCGATCTTCCACGCCAGCATGAGCAGCGGGAAGTTCCACGGGATGACCTGCGCGGCCACGCCGAGCGCGCGGGGCGCAGGGCCGAGGCCCGCGTGCTCCAGCTTGTCGGCCCAGCCGGCGTAGTAGAAGAACCAGGCGGCGACGAGCGGGACGTCCACATCCCGGCTCTCCTTGATCGGCTTGCCGTTGTCGAGGCTCTCGGCCACGGCCAGCTCGCGGGAGCGCTCCTGGACGAGCCGTGCGATGCGGAAGAGGTACTTGCCGCGGTCGCTGCCGCTCATCCGGGACCAGACGCGGTCGTAGGCGCGCCGGGCCGCCACGACGGCGCGATCGACGTCGGAGGCGTCGGCGGTCGCGATGGTCGCGATCCGCTCCTCCGTCGCGGGCGAGATGGTCTGGAACGGCGTCCCGCTGCCGTCGACGAACTCGCCGTCGATGAAGAGGCCGTACTGGTCGAGCAGGTTGAGGATCGACCGCGACTCGGGGGCCGGGGCGTATTCGAGGAAGCTCATGATGTGCCTTCGGGGTGGAGGGTCAGTCGATCGTCACGTAGTCGGCGCCGGAGTAGTGGCCGGTGGCCACCTTCTGGCGCTGCAGCAGCACGTCGTTGAGGAGGCTGGAGGCGCCGAACCGGAACAGGTGCGGCTGCAGCCAGTGCTCGCCGACGGTCTCGGCGACCGTGACGAGGTACTTGATGGCGTCCTTGGCGGACCGGATGCCGCCCGCGGGCTTCACCCCGATCTCCTCGCCGGTGAGGAGGTGCCAGTCGCGCACGACCTCCAGCATCAGCAGGGTGGTCGGCAGCGTCGCGGCCGGGCTCACCTTGCCGGTCGAGGTCTTGATGAAGTCGGCGCCGGCCAGGATGCTCAGCCAGGACGCGCGGCGGATGTTGTCGTAGGTGTTCAGCTCGCCGGTCTCGAGGATGACCTTGAGGTGGGCGTACGTGCCGTCCTCGCGGCGGCACGCCTCCTTCACCGCCACGATCTCGTCGAAGACGAGCCCGAAGCGGCCGGAGAGGAACGCGCCGCGGTCGATGACCATGTCGATCTCGTCCGCTCCGGCGGCGACGGCGTCGGCGGTGTCCGCGAGCTTCACGGGGAGGGACGCGCGACCGCTCGGGAACGCGGTGGCGACCGCGGCGACCGCGATCCCGCCCGGGTTCTTCGCGACGTGGTGGGCGCCCAGCGCCTCCACGGCGTACGGCACCATGTCGCCGTACACGCAGACGGCGGCGGGACGCGGGGTGGAGGGGTCGGACGGGTCGGGCGTGATCGCCTTGGCCACCAGGGACCGGACCTTGCCGGGGGTGTCGGCGCCCTCGAGCGTGGTGAGGTCGATCAGTTCGATCACCTTGTCGAGCGCCCACGCCTTGCTGGACGTCTTGATGGAGCGGGTGCCGAGCCCGGCGGCCCGCTGCTCCAGGCCGACGGCGTCGACACCGGGGATGCCGCCGAGGTAGCGGCGCAGCGAGCCCTCGGTCAGGTCGCCGCCCAGCACCTCCACGGCGCGGGCCGCCGGCGCGAGCGCGCGCACGGGCGGGGTGGTGGTTTCGATGGTCACGTCATTCCCTAACTGTGATGGCGTCGGAGCCGGCGCGTCCCTCGGCGGGGACGCTGCGGCCCAGGAGGTCGTTGGCGGTGGCCTCGTCGGTGATGAGCGTGGTGCACAGCCCGCTCGCCACGACGGCGTGGGCCACCCGGTGCTTGGGCTCGCCGGCGATGACGGCGATGCTCGTGCGGGCGGTGCGCAGCTCCTCCAGCGAGATGCCGAGGGTCCTGCTGTCGAGCTCGGGATCGGCGACGGCGCCGCTGTCAGTGATGAAGCGCCCGACGACGTCGCCGACGGCGCCCTTCGCGGCGAGGTCGGCGACATCGGACGACGACAGGTAGCCGGAGTCGACGTGCACCGAGCTGGCGTCGACGACGCCCGCGCTGAACAGATAGGCGCTGGCGCTGCGCGCCAGCTGCAGCACGGACTGGACGGAGCGGTCGGCCTCGATCGCGCGGCGGGTGGCAGCGTGCTCGAAGATGGCGGGGCTCGGGAGAAGCGTCGCGGTGCCCTGCGCCTTGCGCGCGATCACCACGGCGGTGTCCGCGGCCGCGGTCGCCTGCCGGGTGCTCGACACGCTTCCGTTGATCTGCACCGGGTTGACGCCCACGGCCCAGCCGGGCCGCAGGCGCGCGGCGACGGCGTGCAGCGTGCGGCCCCAGCTCACGCCGAGCGTGCGCGGCACCGGGCGGAGGGTGGTGAGGTAGTCGGCGGCGGCCTGCGCGACGCGCGCCTGCACGTCGGCGTCGGACTCGGCGGCCGGGACGACGACGGCGTCCTCCAGGCCGTAGAAGCCGCACAGCTCGCGCTCCAGCGAGAACCGCCGGGCGGAGGGGTGCACGATCTCGATGCGGACGAAGCCGTGCTCGCGCGCGGCGACCAGGAGCCGGCCGACCTTCCAGCGGCTCACGTTGAGGGCGACGCCGATCTCGTCCTGGGTCTTGCCCGCCTCGTAGTACAGCTCTGCGGCTTTCACGGCGAGGATCTCGTCGGTATCGTTCAGGGCCACCCGAACAGTGTAGGCAGAGCAGCAACGCATGCGCACGGGCTGCTCAAATGAGCAAACGGGTTCTCGTCTATCGTTGCAGGGTGCTGACTCCCCTCGCCCTCGCCGTCGACTTCGGCGGCACGAAGGTCGAGGCCGCGCTCGTCGACAGCGACGGCCGCCTCGTCCCCGACTCCCGCCACCGCCGCCCCACCGGCCGCACCGCCTCGGTCGCCGACCTCGAGTCGTCGGTCGGCGACGTCGTGCGCGCCGCCGCGGCCACGCTCCCCGCGGGTGCGGAGATCGTCGGCGTCGGCATCGGCTGCGCCGGGCCGATCGACCGCCGCCGCGGACTGGTCTCCCCGCTGAACGTCCCCGATTGGCGGGACTACCCGCTGCGCGACTACATCGCGTCCGTCGTCTCCGGGCTCGGGCTCGACATCCCCGTCACGCTCGAGATGGACGGCGTCGCGATCACGATGGCCGAGCACTGGGTCGGAGCCGCGCAGGGCGTCGACAACGTGATGGGCATGGTCATCTCGACCGGCATCGGCGGCGGTCTCATCGTCGACGGCCGCGTCATCACCGGTCCGACCGGCAACGCGGGCCACATCGGCCACGTGGAGGTCGGCGACATCGTCGGCGAGGACACCTTCGGAAACCCTTCGGCGCTGGAGGCGATGGCCTCAGGGCCGCACACGGTCGCCTGGGCGCGCAAACAGGGCTTCTCCGGCACGACCGGCGAGGAGCTGGCGGCCGCCTACGCCGCCGGCGACCCGATCGCGCGGGATGCGATCGCCCGCACCGGGGAGGCCGTGGGCCGCGCCATCGCGTCGGCGACCGCACTCCTCGACCTCGAGCTGGTGGCGATCGGCGGCGGCTTCTCGCACTCGACGCCCGACCTGTTCGACCGGATGCGCGAGGTGATCGCGGCGCACTACTTCCCGTTCGTGCGCAAGGTGCGGATCGTCCCCTCCGCCCTCTCCTCCGAGGGCCCGCTCATCGGCGCCGCCGCCCTCGTCCACCGCGCGTCCCTCCTCCCCGCCTAGCCGCTAGCCGCCGAGCACGGGAAAAATGTCGCGAATCCCGTCGGATCGCGACATTTTTCCTGTGCTCGGCGGCTGGCTGCGGGGTCAGCGGTCCTCGAGGTAGCGCGGACGGGCGACGACCGCGCCCGCCGCGGCGGCCGCCAGCGCCGTCGCGGTGAGGAAGATCAGCGCGGCCGTCCACGACTCCGTGAGCTGGTGCAGCAGCCCGACGACGAACGGCCCCAGCGCGCCCAGCGTGTAGCCCAGCCCCTGCGTGAAGCCGCTCAGCGCGACCGCCCCCTCGTGCGTGCGCGTGCGCTTGTTGATCAGCACCAGGCACAGCGGGAACAGCAGCGGCCCGAGCCCGGCGAGGGTCACCCACAGCCAGGTGGCCGTGGCGGGCGCGAGGATGAGCCCGAGGTATCCGACGACGAAGAAGGCGACGGCGGCGTAGATCACCACGGCGACGTTCCGCATGCGCGCCGCCAGCAGCGGCACCAGGAGCCCGGCCGGGATTCCCATCGCGGCATACACCGACAGCAGTGCGCCAGCTGCGGCCGGTGGAGTCCCGGCGACGTCGTGCAGCAGCTGCGGCAGCCAGGCGAACATCGCGTACGCGTTGAGGCTCGACACCGCGAAGACGACGGCCATCGCCCAGGCGAGCGACGAGTGCCACACCCGGCCCACCAGCGCGGGCTGCGCCTCCTCGACCTCCACATCGTGGGTGGGATGCGCCGGCCGGTGCGTCACGATGATCCGCAGCCACGGCAGCACGGCGAGGAGGCTCACCAGCGCCCACATGCCGACGGAGACATGCCATCCGGCTGCGTCCGCCACCGGCACCGCGATCAGCGGCGGCAGCAGCGTGCTCACCGACATCACGGTCGCGTACAGCGCGGTGACCAGCCCGATGCGGTCGGGGAAGTAACGCTTCACCAGCGGAGGCAGCAGCACGTTGCCGACGCCCATCCCGGCGAACGTGATCGCCGACCCGAGCGCGAGCACCGGGAACGACCCGGCCAGCGCGCGGATGAGGTGGCCGGCCAGCATGACCCCGAGCGCGGTGAGCAGCACCGACTCCAGGCTGAACCGGCGGGTGAAGGCCGGCGTGACCAGCCCGAACACGGCGAAGCACACCGGCGGCAGCATCCCGAGCAGCCCGACCCCGATGCTCGACACGGCGAACTCGGTGCGGATCTCGGCGAAGATCGGCGACAGCGCGGCCACGGCGGTGCGGAGGTTCGCGGCGACCAGCAGGATGCCGATCAGCGCGATCGCGCGCCCGTGCCAGAGCGGCCGCGGCGTTCCCGCGGCGTCGGTGGAATCGGACATCAGGCCGTCTCTGCCGTCAGGATGCCCCGCGCCCGCTCCACGTCGTCCGCGATCTGCGCGATCAGCGGCTCGATGCCGGAGTACGCGACCATCCCGCGGATGCGCTCGACGAACGACACCTCGACCCGGTGGCCGTAGAGGTCGAGGTCGCGGTCGAGCACGTACGCCTCCACCTGCTTGTGCGGCACGCCCTCGAAGGTCGGGTTGTTGCCGACTGAGATGGCGGCGGGATACCGCTCCCCCGCGTCGGTCAGCCAGCCGGCGTAGACGCCGTCGGCGGGGATGAGGCCCTCCGACTCCGGCGAGAGGTTCGCGGTCGGGAAGCCGAGCTCGCGACCGCGCTTCGCGCCGTGCACGACGAGGCCGCGCACGGTCGGCACATGACCGAGCAGCCGTGCCGCGTGCCGCACGTCGCCCTCCGCGAGCAGCTCGCGGATCCAGGTGGAGGAGACGCGGCGGCCGTGCTCGGGCCGCACGTCGTCGATGAGCACGACCTCGAAGCCGTACTTCTCGCCCAGCGTGCGCAGCAGCTCCACGTCGCCGGCCCCGCGCGCCCCGTACCGGAAGTCGCTGCCGACGAGCACGGCGGCGGCGTGGAGGCGGTCGACGAGGATGCGGTGCACGAACTCCTCGGGCGGCAGGTCGGCGAGCGTGCGGTCGAACGCGAGCATCAGCGTCGCGTCGACGCCGGTCCCCGCGAGGAGGTCGAGCTTCTGCTCGTTGCTGACCAGCGACGACGGGCACTTCTCCGGCGCGATCAGCTCCAGCGGGTTGCGGTCGAATGTGATGACCGCGGTCGTGAGTCCGCGCTCGCCGGCCACCTGGCGCAGCCGGTCGATGACCGCGCGGTGGCCGGTGTGCACGCCGTCGAACTTGCCGATCGTGACCGCGCTCGGCCCGAAGCCGTCCGGCAGCTCGGCGACGGAGGTGTAGACCTTCACGACGTGGCCCCCGCGGCGGGCCGGTGCCCGCGCAGCCACAGCAGCCCGAGGACCGGCAGCACGAGCGGGACGAAGAGGTACCCCATCCCGTACACCGACCACACCGTCGCGTCGCGGCCGAACGGGTCGATGTCGTGGAGGCCGAGCGTCGCGGGCGCGAACAGGCTGAGCGATCCGACGACCAGCACCCCGGCCAGCTCGAACGTGATGGTGGCCCACGCGACGCGGTACCAGACCCGGCCCGGCGCGATCAGCGCGACCGTCGCGACGATGTACACGACCGCGGCGATGGCCGACAGGGTGAAGGCGACCGGCGCCTCCTGGAACCGGTCGATGATCTGGAACACGCTGCGCCCGGTCGCCGCCAGCGCCAGCACGAAGTACACGAAGACGAGCACCCGGCCGATGCCGGAGATGCGCCGGCGCTTCGGTCGCTCGGCGGCGTCGTGGTGGGCGGGCAGAGTGTGGTGGGACATCGTGATCGATTCTATTCGCGCGGGAGCCGCACTCGCTCTCGCGCTCAGGCGCCCTGCACGAACCAGATCTGCCCCATCCGGTACACCATCACCGCGATGGCGAGGCAGACGCCGCCCAGGATGACCGTGCTCCAGCGGTTGCGCTCGATCAGCGCCCAGAATCCTCCAGCCAGCGGGAGGATGACGGCCGAGATGAGGTAGATCCAGAACTCCGGGAGGCTGCCCGTCGGCGGGTTGCCCGCGAGCGGCGCCACGATGGCGATGACCACCTGGGCGAGCAGCAGCACCTCAACGAGCGCAACGGCGCCCATCGAGAGGTCGTTGGGCGCGCGCCCGGCGAGTCCGAGCACGAGGCAGAGCAGCCCGGCCAGCACGGCCACGACCACCTGGACGGTGGTGAACCACTCGATCATGCGGTCGCGATCTCGTCGGCCGGGAAGTTCACCAGGGTCCTCGCTTCCTTTCCGCGGAACTCGACGAGCCCCACCAGGTGCCCGGTCGGCGCGATGGCGGCGACGGGCTCCCCGCCCGGTCCCTCCCGGTCGGCGATGTGGATGCGGCGGCCGTGCGTGAGGTCGATCGCCTGCTGCTCGGTCAGCTCCAGCCGCTCGAACAGCCGGGAGGCCGCAGCGGCGGCGGGGATCAGTGCCGCACCGACGTCGAGCGTATCGAGGTCGTGCGCCTCATCGACGGTGTACGCGCCCACACGCGTCCGGCGCAGCGCGGTCAGGTGGCCGCCGACCCCGAGCCCGGCCCCGAGGTCGCGGGCGAGCGAGCGGATGTAGGTGCCGGACGAGCAGACCACGCGCACCCGGAGGTCGATGGCGGCCGCCGAGCGCTCGACGCCGAGCAGCTCGAACGCGCTCACGGTCACCGCACGCGGCTCCAGCACGACCTCCTCGCCGGCACGCACCCGGGCGTACGCCCGCTTGCCGTCGACCTTGATCGCGCTGACCGCGCTCGGCACCTGCTCGATCTCGCCGGTGAGCGCGGCGATGCCGTCGCCGATCGCCTCCTCGGTCACCGCGGCGAGCGCCTCCGTCGGCGCGTGCGAGAGCGTCTCGCCCTCGGCGTCGTCGGTCGTCGTCGCCGAGCCGAGCCGGATGGTCGCGAGGTACTCCTTGTCGGCCCCGACGATGTAGGTCAGCAGCCGGGTCGACGAGTTGATGCCCAGGATCAGCAGGCCGGTCGCCATCGGGTCGAGCGTGCCGGCGTGGCCGACCTTGCGGGTGCCGGCGAGGCGGCGGGTGCGGGCGACGACGTCGTGGCTGGTCCAGCCTCCCGGCTTGTCGACGAGGATGAGGCCGCTCGCGGTCATGCGCGACCCCCCGTCGCCTGCAGCACGAGGTCGAGCTTGGTGCGGAAGGTGCTCTCCAGCAGCTCGGTCGCGCAGGCGTCGTGCCCGTACTCGTCGGGGAGGCGGAGGCCGAGCAGGGTGTTGAGCAGCATCCCCTCGGCGAGGAACGAGCGCGCGTCGTCGGCCGCGAAGCCGCCCTCCTCGCGCAGCATCCGGTAGATGGTGATGAAGCCGTCGCGGGCCTTGCCGCCGATCGCCGCGTCGTGGCCCATGCTGAACGCCTGCATCAGCGAGAGCAGGATGCCGCGGTCCTCGATGAGGTTGACGTACGCCAGCCCGAGGCGGCGCGCGAGCTCGTTGTGCCCCGGCTCGTCGGAGACCGGCCTGCCGTCGGCCTTCCACTCGTCCAGCGTCTGGGTGAAGGCGGTGAGCAGCTTGTCGAGCGACCGGCCGAGCACCTCCACGAAGAGGTTCTCCTTGCTGCCGAACATCCGCACCACGTAGGGCTGGCTGATGCCTGCCGCGCGGGCGACCTGGTCGGTGGTCGCGCCGAAGTAGCCGCGCTCGCCGAACACGACGGCAGCCGCGGCGAGGATCTGCTCGCGCCGCTCGGCGGAGGGGATCCGTTCGCTGATCTTGTCGCTCACTCTTGACAGGTTATCAGCCGATTACTTATCGTCGTGGTAATCATCCGATTACAACCACTGCATCCCACCCTGGAGGAGCACCTCATCATGACCGCCTCCCTCGCCGCGAGCGCCACGCAGCGCCGGCGCATCCCTGTCTGGCTGGCCGTCGTGGCCGCCTCCCTGCCGATGTTCATGGCGACCCTCGACAACCTCGTCGTGACCAGCGCCCTCCCCGTGATCGCGAAGGACCTCTCGGCCTCGATCGAGGAGCTGCAGTGGGTCGTCAACGCGTACACGCTGACCTTCGCGACGCTCATGCTGATGGCCGTCGGCCTCGGCGACCGGCTCGGGAGGCGCAGCGTCTTCCTCGGCGGCATCGCGATCTTCACGCTCGCCAGCGCGGCGGCCGCCCTCTCCACCGAGCCGTGGATGCTCATCGGCGCCCGCGCGATCCAGGGCGTCGGCGCTGCCGCGCTGCTGCCGCTGTCGCTCACCCTCCTCGCCGGCAGCGTCAGCGAGCGGCTGCGGCCGGTCGCGATCGGCATCTGGGGCGGCATCTCCGGTCTCGGCGTGGCGCTCGGCCCGCTGATCGGCGGCGCCGTGGTCGAAGGCTGGAACTGGCAGGCGATCTTCTGGCTGAACGTGCCGCTGGGCGTCATCGCGGTGCCGCTCGTGCTCGCCGCCCTGCCGAACAGCTTCGGCGCCCGGGTCCGCGCCGACATCGTGGGGCTGCTGCTGGCCGGCCCCGGCGTGCTGGGCGTCGTGTGGGGCATCGTCCGCGGCAACGACGCGGGCTGGGGCAGCGCTGAGGTGCTCGTCCCGCTGATCCTCGGCGCCGCCCTCCTCGTCGCGTTCGTGCTGTGGGAGCAGCGCGCCGCCGCTCCCCTGCTGCCGCTGCGGCTGTTCCGCGACCGCAGCTTCACCGTCGCGAACCTCGTCGGCGTGACGTTCAGCTTCGGCATCTTCGGGGCGATCTTCATCCTCATCCAGTTCCTCCAGGTCGTGCAGGGGCACACCCCGCTGGAGGCCGGCGTCATGACGATGCCGTGGACGCTGGCGCCGATGGTCGTCGCGCCGCTCACCGGCCTGCTGTCGTCGCGCACCGGCACCCGCCTCCCGATCGTCGCCGGCCTCACCCTGATGGCCGTCGCGATGGGCTGGATCGCACTGACCCTCTCCGCAGACCTGCCGTACTCCGAGATGTGGCCGCCGTTCCTGCTGGCGGGCATCGGCATGGGCCTCGTCTTCGCGCCGAGCTCGACGGCGGTCCTGGCCAACATGCGCCCCGCCGACCATGCGAAGGCGTCGGGAGCCAACTCCACCCTCCGCGAGATCGGCGTCGCCCTGGGCGTGGCCGTCCTGACAGCGGTCTTCACGGGCGCGGGAGGCACGCTGACGCCGACGGGCTACGTCGACGCCGCCGTCCCCGCCGTCTGGGTCGGGGCCGCCGCCCTCGCGGTCGCCGCCGTGATCGGCCTGGCCCTCCCGAGCCGCCGCCGCGCCGCCGCGACAGCCGCGGCCGCCGCCGACGCCG
>NZ_JBPGXM010000018.1:0-43231 GCF_056755495.1 Leifsonia sp. KNZ12-8B | reverse complement strand
GCAGGAGCGCTGGGCCGGAGCGCGGCGTCGCGAGCGCCGGCCGCGCCCGGGTCAGATAGGCGCGTACGGCGGCGAGCGCCGGCACGCCGAACGGGACGACTCGCTCCTTCGCTCCCTTCCCCAGCACCCGGACCGTGAGCCGCTCGAGGTCGACGTCGTCGACGTCCAGGCCGACCAGCTCGGAAACGCGGATCCCCGAGGCATACAGCAGCTCGACGATGGCGACATCGCGAAGCGCCTGGGCGTCGCCGTCCTGGGCACGCTGCGCGAGGGAGGTGAGGATCCCGTCCATCTGGGCTCGCGAGATGACCCGGGGCAAGGTCTTGTCGGGCTTGGGCGCGCGGAGGCGCGCCGCGGCATCGACCGGCGCCTCGGCCTCCTCGTCGCCACGCAGACCCGCGCCCGGACCGGCATCGCCGTCCCCGCGGCGACCCGCGCCCGCTCCGATGGGGGCGGCGGCACTGTTGCGCGCGGCCCACGAGCTGAAGCCGCGCGCCGCCGCCGAGCGGCGCGCCAGGGTGGCCTTAGACAGCTGGCGCTGGGAGGCCTCCCACAGCCAGTCTCGGTAATGGTCGAGGGTGAGGTCTCCCACCGTCCGGACGCCGCGCGTCTGGACGAACACGGCGAGCGCCTCCAGGTCCGACCGGTACGCGCGGACGGTACGCGGCGAGTACCCGCGCTCCACCTCCAGGTGTCGCGTGTACCGCTCGATCGCGTCCCGCAGTTCCACCCGTACAGCCTGCCCCGCTCCGCCCCGATCGGGCCGCAGCGACGCACCGCCAGGCAGCCGTCACCCTCGAGGTCGCGCGACCCACCCGTCGTGGACCTCGGCCGCGGCGCCCAGGGCCTCAAGGCGTCCGAGGGCGGCCCGCACCTCCCATGCCGACAGTCCGGTGCGGGACGCGATTCCCTCCGTCGACGTGCTCACGGTGCGGCGCATGGCGGCGAGTACCCGGTCATCGGATGAACCATGTGTCAGCGGCGGGTCGCCGGTCTGGACGTTCCCTCCCTCCCGGTCGGCACCGGTCTCCGCGGTGAGCGGTCCTGCGAGTTCCGCCATCTCGTCGACCGTGGTGACGCAGGTTGCGGCGTACTCGCGGATGAGCCGGTGGCAGCCGGCCGAGGCCGGCGACGTCACGGGCCCCGGCACCGCGCCGAGCGGGCGGCCCATCTGCGAGGCGTGACCGGCCGTGTTGAGGGACCCCGAGCGGTAACCCGCCTCGACGACGACCGTCGCGTTGCTGACCGCCGCGATGAGCCGGTTCCGCATGAGGAAGCGCCACCGTGTCGGCGTGGAACCGCAGGGGAGCTCCCCCACCAGGACGCCGGTGTCCGCGATCCGGCGCAGGAGGTCGCTGTGGCCGGCCGGGTACAGGCGGTCGACCCCGCCCGCGAGGAAGGCGACCGTCGGGTGCCCGGCGGCCAGCGCCGCACGGTGGGCGGCTCCGTCGATCCCGTAGGCGCCGCCCGACACGACTGCGAACCCGCGGGCACCCAGACCGGCGGCGCTCTCCATCGCGACGTGCTCGCCGTACCCCGTGGCCGCCCGGGCGCCGACCAGTGCGATCGACCGCTGGAGCACCGCCAGGCGCTTCACGTCGCCGCGGACCCAGAGCGCGAGCGGCTCCCCCGCGTCCAGGGCGGCCAGCCCCTCCGGCCACGACTCCCCCTCCGGCGTGACGAGCGACGCATGCACATGCGCTGCCGACTCGAAAGCCCGGATCGCCGTCGTCTGCGAGAGGCGGCCGCGCCAGCGCGTGAGCGCGTCGGTGAGGCGGCGGACCGCGCGCTTCTTGTCGGCGCTCTCCGCCGTCCCCGGAGGTACCGACCGCTCGGCTGTCTTCGTCCCGTCGGGAGCCACCGCCCAGTCCGAAATCACCGCCCGCTCGGGAAGCACTGCCCGCTCGGGAAGCACCGCCCGCTCGGGAAGCACTGCCCGCTCGGGAAGCACCGCCCGCTCGGGAAGCACAGTCCGTTGGGGATCTGGCACCCTCTCGGGCATGGCAGCCCCCTGTGCGAACACCGACGCGCCATCCGCGTGCGGGACGGCGGCGTTCCAGTCTGCGGCGAGGTCGTCGCCGGCGTCAGTCGCCACCGGCGTCCGGTGCGGCTGTTCGCCCGCGGGCGGTCGAGCCGGCGCGGCCACATCGTGCGGAGCGGCCTCCGCTGACCAGGTGCCCGCTGCGTACGCCAGGACCTGGGCCGCATCCCATCCGTCCACGATCGCCCGGAGCGTGTCGGCGGGGCCGAGCGCGTCGACCAGGTGGTGCGCGTCGGTGTCTCCCGGTTCGACGACGGTGGTCAGAGCGCCACGCGCGAACGCCGCGGCGAGCATCGCTCGGATGTCGCGATCTTCCGGGGGCGATCCCGGCCCGTGCCACGCTGCGAGATGCGGGGCTCCGACAGGAGCGAGCAACTCCTCCAGTCGCGTGTACGAGACGCCGAGGAAGGCGTCACGGGCGGCGGCGGGTGCCGTACCGTGCGTCCACGAGGCGGGGACGGCCGCCGACTCAGACATGCTCGTCCGCTCCCGTTTCCTGCCGCTCGCCGGGGCGCTCCACGGATCGAGCCAACGCCGACCTCGCGATGACCGCTGTCACCGGGCAGCGATCACACGGGCGGATCGGCACCAGGACCGCCGCTGAACGGCGCGCCTCCGACGGCTGCCGCCCGCTCATGCGGCGATCCCTCGGCGAAGGAAGAGTGCTCGGCCCACATGATCGGGGGTCGGCGACACGGCGCCGTCGAGGTCGGCCAGGGTCCAGGCGAGACGCAGGGTGCGGTCGTAGCCGCGCATCGTGAGCGATCCGCGTTCGAGGGCGCGGTCGAGCGGCGAGATCGCGGCCGGGCCGGGGCGGTGCTCCGGGGCGCGCAGCCAGCTGCCGTCGGCGTCGGCGTTGCGCGTCCACCCTGTCCCGGCAAGACGCGCTGCGGCGGCCGACCGGGCCGCCTCGACCCGGGCCCGCAGTGCCGCGCTCGTGCGCTCGCTCCGGCTGGATGGCGATGCCGGGTCACCCGGCTTAGCCGCCATGCCCATCGTCGCCGGGCCCTGTGCCGAAGCCTGCGCGCCATCCGAATGTGCGGAGGTCGCCAGGCCAGCCGAGTGCAGCGAACCCGCCATGCCAGCCGAGTGCAGCGAACCCGCCATGCCAGCGTCGTGCGGCGACCCCGGCAATCCTGAACCCTCCGCCGGCGACTGCACGTCCTCCCACGCCTGCAGCGCGTCCGGCGCCTGCCGCCCCTCCGCCGATGCGTGCAGCGCCGCCAGGCCGAGTCGGCGGACGGTGAGGCGGATGTCGATGCGGTCGAGCAAGGGTCCCGAGAGCTTGGCGAGGTAGCGGCGCCTGGCCATCGGCGAGCATGTGCATTCCTCGTCCGTGGAGCCGTAGCGGCCGCACGGGCACGGGTTCGCCGCGAGTACCAGCTGGAAGCGGGCCGGGAACGTGGCGGCGCCGATCGAGCGGTGGATGCTGATCGTGCCCTGCTCCAGCGGCTGCCGGAGGGCGTCGAGCACCGAGGCCGGGAACTCCGCCGCTTCGTCCAGGAACAGGACGCCGTTCGCCGCCCGCACGATCGCGCCCGGAGTGATCCGGCCGGACCCGCCACCGACCAGGGCGGCGGCCGACGCGGTGTGGTGCGGGGCCTCGAACGGAGGCCGGACCACCAGCGAGCCGCCGACGCCGAGACCCGCGAGTGACCGGATGGAGGTCGCCTCCAGCGCCTCCTCCGGGGTGAGGTCCGGCAGGAGCGACGGCAGGCGCCGCGCGAGCATGGTCTTGCCCGCACCTGGCGGTCCGACCAGGGCGGGGGGGGGCCCGCCGGGGGCGCCCGCGACCAGGGCCTCCACCGCCTCGTCGTTCCCCGCGATGTCGGCGACGTCGGGCTCGGGTGCGGCGACGACCGTGCCGCGCGGCCCGGGAACCGGATCGACGTCGATCGGGTCGAGCTCGGCACCGTGGGCGATGGCCGCCGCACGCAGCCCGGGGACCGCCACGATCTCCATGTCGTCGACCAAACGGGCTTCGTCGGCGTTCGCCGTCGGCACGAGCACCCGGCGGAAGCCGGCTTCACGGGCGGCGAGCACGGCCGGCAGCACCCCTGGCACCGGTCGCAGCCTCCCGTCGAGTCCGAGCTCGCCGAGGTGGACGGCCGCCGCTGCGGAGGTGCTCGGCACCTCGCCCGCCGCGGCCAGCGCGGCGATCGCGATGGCCAGGTCGAAGGCACTCCCTTGCTTTCGCAGCGACGCCGGGGACAGGTTGACCGTCAGCTTGCGCTGGGTCAGCGGACACCCGGCGTTCGCTGCCGCCGCCGTGACGCGCTTGCGCGACTCCCCCAGGGCGGCGTCCGGCAGCCCGATGAGGACGAACGCCGGCAGCCCGGCGGAGATGTCGGCCTCCACCTCGACGATGTCGCCGTCGACGCCGGTGAGCGCCACCGCGAACGTGCGTGCGAGCGCCATCACGCCACCCCCGCCAGGTGCTCGACCCGCGGTGCGGCGCTCCAGGCGTCGATCACCGCGACCGCGTCGATGCGGACAGGACCCGGCAGCGGGCCCTGTTCTCGGCACCACTCGGCGGCGAGCCGACGCAACCGTGCGGCCTTCCCCGCCGTGATCGCCTCGAACGGATGCCCGAACGCCACCGACGTGCGCGTCTTGACCTCGGCGAACACCGTCGTGGCGTCGCGGCGCACGATCAGGTCGATCTCGCCGGAGCGGCACCGCCAGTTGCGGTCCACCACCACGAAACCGCGCGCCTCGAACCACCTCGCCGCGACCAGCTCCCCGCGGCGGCCCAACTCGTCTTTCCATGCCATTGCTTCCTCCCGGGACCAGCCTCGCGGGAGGCGGGATCAGGAGGGACGGCGGGCGTGGATCAGTGGAGAAGTCGGCGCGGAGAGCGGCCTGTGGAGAAGCGTCGACGCACCCGGCGGCCGCGCCTGGTCACTCGTCGAGCGCCAGCTCCTTCGGGAGCTCGAACTCCTTGCTCGAGAGCTCCTCGATGTTGACGTCCTTGAAGGTCAGCACGCGCACCGACTTCACGAACCGGTCGGCGCGGTACACATCCCACACCCACACGTCGTTCATCGTCAGCTCGAAATAGAAGTCGTGCTCGGTGTCGCGGCGCACGAACTCCACCTCGTTCGCGAGGTAGAACCGCCGCTCGGTCTCGATCACGTACTTGAACTGCGAGACGACGTCCCGGTATTCGCGGTACAAAGCCAGCTCGACCTCGCGGTCGTAGTCGTCGAACTCGTCCTCATCCATCGTCCGTCAAGTCTATGCCGCTCTGACGGGAAGGTGAGCCGTTCTTGTCAGGCCGGCAGCTCCAGCTCGCGCAGCGCCGCCTCCGCGGCGGCCTCGGCCTCAGCACCCTCCGCCTCCACGACCTCCTCGAACGGCAGGTCGAGCGTCGGCGGCTTCAGCCAGGTGAGGCGGTGGAGGGCCGTCGGGCCGAGCGCGTCGATGGCGGCGAAGTGCTCCGGCGTCGAGTAGCCCTTGTTGCCCGACCAGCCGTACCCCGGATACTCGGCGTCGTGCGCGATCATCATCCGGTCGCGGTGCACCTTGGCGATCACGGACGCGGCGGCGACCGACGCGCAGTCGCGATCGGCCTTGATCCGGGTGACCACGCGCGCCGGCCGCATCAGCAGCGCATTCAGGTAGTCGTGGTTGCCGTCGAGGATGAGCGTGCTGTCGTGCACGGGTGCGCCCTGCTGCTCCAGCTGGGTGAAGGCGCGCGCACCGGCGAGGCCGAGGCAGTGGATGATGCCGAGCGTGTCGATCTCCTCCGCCGTCGCGATGCCCACGGCGTGATGCAGCGCCCAGCGGCGGCAGGCCGGCTCCAGCGCCTCCCGCACCGGCTCGGGCAACAGCTTCGAGTCACGGAGTCCGGGCGGGATGCGCTTGACCGCGGTGTCGATGACGACCATGCCGACCGCGACCGGGCCGGCGAGCGCGCCGCGGCCGACCTCGTCCACGGCGACGATCGACGTCACGCCCTGCCGGAAGAGGCCCTTCTCGAACCTCAGCGACGGCGTCACCGGTGCCATCATGACGTGCTTCCCTCCACAGCGCCGAGACCTCCGGCGCCCCGGCATCAGGATAGCTCGCGAACCTCCGCACGGCCGCCCGGAAACGCACGAGCTCCCGGCCCTGAACGGACCGGGAGCTCGTGATGCTGTTGCGCCTCGGGCGCGCGAGCGGCTGCGGACGACCGCGGCTCAGTTCTCGCGCTTCTCCTTGATCTTCGCCTTCTTGCCGCGCAGCTCGCGCAGGTAGTACAGCTTGGCGCGACGGACGTCACCGCGGGTGACGACCTCGATCTTGTCGATGACCGGCGAGTGGACCGGGAAGGTGCGCTCGACGCCGACCTGGAAGCTGACCTTGCGGACCGTGAAGGTCTCGCGGACACCCTCGCCGGAGCGTCCGATGACGACGCCCTGGAAGACCTGGATACGAGAGCGGCTGCCCTCGATGATGTTGACGTGCACCTTGACGGTGTCGCCGGCGCGGAAGGCGGGGATGTCCTGCTTGAGGGACGCGGCGTCGACCTGGTCGAGGATGTGCATGGCTGTTCGCTCTCTGTACCCGCCACAGGTCGGGGACGGACTCGGGGCTCCGGTCGCGCTCAGGCGCGGCTCGGGCCGTTCATTCGGTTGGGGTTGTGCGCGAGAGGTGCTGGCTCCCCTGAGGCAGAGCCTGGCCGCGGCACGAACAACAATTCTGCCATGCGCGGCGGGTTATCACCAAAAGCGACGGTCCCCGAGCGCCCCCGTGCTCAGCGCTCGGGGCGCTCCCGGCGCTCCTGCACGACGATCACCTCGGCGTCCTCGACGATCGTCGCCTCCGGCTGGCCGACCTGATGCGGCTGGGCGGCCTGCTCGTACGCGGCGAAGGTCTGCGCCACGCGCGCCTTCGCCTCGGTGACCAGCTCGTAGAGGACCAGCCAGAACAGGCCGAGGAAGAACAGGATGGCGAGCACCGCGAACCAGCCCGTCGCTCCGGGCTGGAAGAACCCGAAGCCGATCAGGGAGAGGTGCCAGCCCGCGAGGAGCCCGGCGTCTGGCCACGAGACCGCCCTCTGCAGCCGGGCGCTGCGGCGGGCGACGACGAGTCCGCCGACCGCGAGCATCGCGATGAACAGCACCGGGCAGAGGATGAGGAGGCCGAGCAGCGACCAGCCGCTCCCCTGATTGAATGCCGCCCAGCCGATCAGAAGCCAGGCGGGCAGCACCACGGCGGACGGGAAGAGCCACCAGTAGAACGCCCTGCGGATGATCACGCGACCAGAGTAGCCGCGGCCGGCTGTGCGGGGGCTGCGGGTTCGCCGAGGGCGCACCTCCCGTCGCCGGAAACGTGATGCCGCCGACGCGCGCATGGAAGACTGAGAGCGTGATCGAGTTGAGGACCCCCGCCGAGATCGAGCAGATGCGACCGGCCGGACGCTTCGTGGCCGACGTGCTCGCCGCGACCGCTGCCGCCGCGAAGGAGGGCGTCAACCTCCTGGAGCTGGACGGCATCGCCCACGACATGATCCGCAGCCGCGGGGCCGAGTCGTGCTACATCGACTACCACCCGTCGTTCGGCGCCAGCCCGTTCGGGAAGGTGATCTGCACCTCCGTCAACGACGCCGTGCTGCACGGGCTGCCGCACGACTACCGGCTGCGCGACGGCGACCTCCTCACCCTCGACTTCGCCGCAGGCGTCGACGGCTGGGTGGCCGACGCGGCCGTCTCGCTGGTCGTCGGGACGCCGCGCGACGAGGACCTGCGCCTGATCGACACGACGCGGCGCGCGCTCGCCGCCGGGATCGCCGCCGCACAGCCGGGGGGCCGCATCGGCGACATCTCGGCGGCCATCGGCGCCGTCGCCCACGCCGAGGGGTACTCGGTGAACCTGCAGTTCGGCGGCCACGGCGTGGGCCGGACCATGCACGGAGACCCGCACGTCGCCAACGACGGCCGCGCCGGGCGCGGCTATCCGCTGCGGCCGGGGCTCGTGATCGCGATCGAGCCGTGGTTCCTGCAGACGACCGACGAGATCTTCACCGATCCGGACGGCTGGACGCTGCGCAGCGCCGACGGCTCCCGCGGCGCGCACTCCGAGCACACCGTCGCGATCACCGAGAACGGCCCGCTGGTCCTGACGGCCCCCTAAGCCGCGAGTACGCGCGAATTCGGCCAGAACCCACCGAGTACGCGGACAATCTGCGTACTCGGCGGTTGCCCACAGGTCAGGGCAGGAGGTCGGGGCGGACGCGGCGCGTGCGCTCCAGCTGCTGCTCGTGGCGCCAGGCGGCGATCGCGCCGTGGTTGCCCGAGAGCAGGATGGGCGGCACCTCGTGGCCGCGCCACACCGCGGGCTTGGTGTAGCTGGGATATTCGAGGAGGCCGTCCTCGTGCGACTCCTGCACGAGGCTCTCCGGGTTGCCGACGACGCCCGGGATGAGCCGGCCGATCGCCTCGATCATCGCCATGGTCGCGACTTCTCCCCCGTTGAGCACGTAGTCGCCGATGCTCATCAGCCGCACCCGGGCGCGGGAGGCGGTGTCGTCGACCACACGCTGGTCGATGCCCTCGTACCGGCCGCAGCCGAACACCAGGTGCTGCTCCGCCGCCAGCTCACGCGCCGTCGCCTGCGTGAAGACCTCGCCGGCGGGCGACGGGAAGATCACCACGGGGTCGCCGCCGGTGCCGAGGATGCCGTCGAGGGCCTCCCCCCAGGGCTCCGGCTTCATCACCATGCCGGCGCCCCCGCCGTAGGGCGTGTCGTCGACGGTGCGGTGCCGGTCGTGGGTGTGGTCGCGGAGGTCGTGCACGCCCAGCTCGATCAGCCCGGACTCGCGGGCCTTGCCGAGCAGGGAGATGTCCAGCACATCGAAGAAGGTCGGGAAGATCGTGACGATGTCGATGCGCATGCCATGAAGTCTATTCAGGCGGGCACGGCCTCCAGCTCGCGGTCCCGCGGCACCAGCGGTGTCGCGACGGCCGGGCAGAGCGCGACCAGCGCGAACGCGGCCGGGTAGCCGAGCCAGCCGATCAGCGCGCCGACCGCGGGCCCGACGACCGACGCGGCGAGGAACTGGCCGGTGTTCTGCGTGCCGAGCGCCCGCCCCGACCAGAACGGCCCCGCGATCTCGGCGACGGACGTGTACGCCAGGCCGTTGTCGGCCACGGTCACGACGGCCGCGACGATCAGGATGATCGCGGCGGCGACGACGCCCAGCGCCGAGGCGACGGCGAGCAGCAGCATCACCGCGACCGCGGCGAGCGAGACCCAGCGCAGCGGCCGCAGGTGGCTGCCGACGCGGTCGCTCAGCACGCCGACGCCGATCCGTCCGATCGCGCCGGCGAACTGGCTGACGCCGATGATGACGCCCGCGGCCAGCGAGGGCACGTGGAGGCCGGACACCAGCCACACGAGCCCGAACGTCGACACCGTGAACTGCGGGACCACCAGCAGCATCGACACCGCGTGGATGCGCCACAGCAGCGTGGTCTCCCGGTACGGCCGCCACACCGCCTGCGGATGCGCCTCCTCCCCCGCGGCGGCACGAGGAGGACGCGGCGGGTCGACGATCCCGACCGCGCACAGCACGGCGGACACCGCGCACAGCACCGTCGGCACGAGCAGCGCCAGCGCCACGCCTCCCGCCGCGGCGAGCGTCGGGACGGTGACGGCCGCGATCGCGACGCCGAGCGGCTGGCACATCTGCCGGATGCCCATGGCCAGACCGCGGCGCTCCTTCGGGAACCAGCCGATCACCACGCGCCCGCTCGCCGCGTTCGGGCTGGCGGACGCCATCCCGCCGACGAGGAACAGCGCCGCCAGCCCCACGTACGACGACACCAGCATCGCCCCGAGCCCCGCCAGGGCGGTCAGGGCGAGACCCGACGCGATCACCCAGCGCTCGCCGATCCGGTCGCTCAACGCGCCCCACGCGATCAGCGTGAGCACCAGGCCGAGGGTCGGCGCCGAGGCCAGCAGCCCGGCCTGCGCGAGGCTGAGGCCCCGCTCGGTGTGGAGCAGCGGGATGAGGAACGCGGGCGTCGAGACGAAGACCGTGGAGCTGGCCTGCGCCGCGACGCCGAACGCCAGCATCAGCCAGGGGCGAGGGGTGCGCGATCGGGCGGTCATGCGGTATACATTAGCGGTATACCGCCACGGTATACCAAGGGAGCGTTCATGACCGAGCAGCCGACCGTCTACGACCGGCTCCGCGCCGAGATCCTCGCGCTGGAGCGCCTGCCGGGGTCGCGCGTGACCGAACGCGGGCTGGAGGCCGAGCTCGGCGCCTCCCGCACCCCGCTGCGTGCCGCGCTGCAGCGCCTGGAGGCGGAGGGACTCGTCGCGCACGAGGGCCGCGGCTGGCAGGTCTCCCCCATCGACCTCGGCGAGATCGGGCGGCTCTCCGAGCTCCGGGACGCGCTGGAGTCCTCGGCCGTCCGATACGGCTGCGCCCGCGCGAGCGACGACGAGATCACGGCGGTGGCACGATCACTCGGCGGCGAGGCGGACGCGCGCGATCACGACGCCGCGGTGCGCGCCGGCGAGGACTTCCACGTCCGGCTGGCCGCGCTCTCGGGCAACCACTTCTTCGCGGACGCGGTCCAGTCGGCCATGACCAGGCTCTCCAGGACCCGCTGGCTGGAGGTGCGCACCGAGCAGACCCGGCGCGCGGCGTGGGAGGAGCACCGCGCCATCGTGGAGCTCGTCGCCGCGCGGGACGCCGACGCCGCGGCCGAGCGCATCCACCGGCACATCGTCGCGACGCACGACCGCCTGCTGGCCGCGCTGGACGCGGACACGCGCGGGTTGCGCGCCCGGGGCCTCGCCATCGTGCGCTGACCCGAGCGCGCCAGGAACGACGAAGAGGGCGACCCGTGCGGGTCGCCCTCTTCGCGTGTTCAGTCCTGCGGCTCCTCGCCGTCGGGCTCGTCGCCCCCCGGCTCGTCGCCGTCGGGCTCGTCGCCGTCGGGCTCATCGTCGTCAGGCAGCTCCTCGAAGAGGCCGGCCGGCGGCGTGAGCGTCAGCGTCCCGGCGGCGATGTCGACCTCGGGCACGATCGCCTTGACGAACGGCACGAGGACCTCGCCGCTCCCCGTCGTGATCGCCAGGAGGTCCTGGGCGGGCAGGTGGTCGACGCGCGCGACCGTCCCGACGGGCTGCCCGTCGCGGAGCGCCGACAGGCCGACCAGCTGATGGTCGTACCAGGCGTCGTCCTCGTCGGGCAGCTGCGCGGCGTCCTGGCTCACCCAGAGGATGGCCTTGACCAGCGTCTCGGCCTCGTTCCGGTCCTCCACGCCGGCGAAGAAGCCGACCGGGTGACCGTTGTACCAGCGGAGCTCGCGCAGCTCCAGCGTCTTGCCGTGCCACTTGGAGGCCGTGGGCACCTGGAGGGTGAACACGGCTCCCGGCACGAACCGCTTCTCGGGCTCGTCGGTGTAGAGCTCCAGCTTCAGGGCGCCCTTGAGGCCGTGCGCCTTCGTCAGCCGGCCGACGCGCAGCTCGGTCTGACCGGGCCGCGGGGCGACGTCCCTGCGGGGCAGTTTGTGCTCCGACACCTCAGTCGTCGACGACGTCGACACGGACGCGCCGGCCGTCGGCCAGTGCGGTCACCACGGTGCGGAGGGCCTTGGCGGTCCGGCCGGAGCGGCCGATCACCCGGCCGAGGTCCTCGGGATTCACACGAATCTCGAGGACCTCGCCACGCGGGGAGCCCTTGGCCACGACGTGCACGTCGTCCGGGTGGTCGACGATGCCCTTGACCAGGTGCGTGAGCGCGGGTGCGAGCAAGGTGTTACGCCTTCTCGCCGTCGGCCTCGGCGGCCTCTTCGGTGATCTCTTCGGCCTCGGCGACGACCTCGGCCTCAGCGGCCTCCTCGGACTCGACCTCGGCCTCGACGACGGCCTCGGCCTCGGCGGTGACGTCGGCCGGGGCGGCCTTCGGCTTCACGACGGACGACTTCTTCTCGTCGGCGACGAACTCGGCCTTGGCGTCGGCGGTGCGGACGGTGCTCACGGCGTTCTTGTCGCCCTTGAACTTGCCCCAGTCGCCGGTGAGCTTCAGCAGCGCGAGGACCTGCTCGGTCGGCTGCGCGCCGACGCCGAGCCAGTACTGGGCGCGCTCGGAGTCGACCTCGATGCGCGACGGCTCCTCGGTCGGGTGGTAGAGGCCGATCTCCTCGATGACGCGGCCGTCACGCTTGGTGCGCGAGTCGGCGACGACGATGCGGTAGTACGGAGCGCGGATCTTCCCCAGGCGCTTCAGGCGGATCTTGACAGACACAATTCTCCTGTTTCGATGAGTGATGTTATGTCGAACTGACTGCCGTGGGCGTGGGGGCACACTCGGCAGGAGGTCTCTGGTCATCCCGCCGCACCGGATAGAGGGTCGGGTACGGGGAACTCAACTAGCTATTCTGTCAGAAACCGCCCCGGTCGGGCCAATCGAGCCCATCCGGCCGACGAGAACGGACGTCCCACCCCTCATGCAGATCGAATTCTCGCCGTCGGAGCGCTCGACCGTGGGCGTCGAGTGGGAGCTCGCCCTGGTCGACGGCACGACCGGCGACCTGGTGCAGATCGCCGACGACGTCCTCCGCGAGCTGGGCACGCCGGACGGCCGTGAGCACCCGCAGATCACGCACGAGCTGCTCCTCAACACCGTCGAGCTCGTCAGCAGGGTGCACCACACGGTCCCGGCCGCCATCGCCGACCTCCAGGGCCTCATCGACCTCGTCCGCGGCGTCACCGACCCGCTCGGGGTCGAGCTGATGTGCGCGGGGACCCATCCCTTCGCCCAGTGGTTCGACCAGCGGATCACGCCGAACGAGCGCTACGACCGGCTGCTCGACCGCACGCAGTGGTGGGGCAGGCAGATGATGATCTGGGGCATCCACGTGCACGTCGGCATCGACGCCCGCGACAAGGCGCTCCCCATCGTGAACGGCCTGCTCGCCTACTACCCGCACCTGCAGGCGCTGAGCGCGTCGAGCCCGTTCTGGGGCGGCGCGAACACGGGGTACGCCTCCAACCGGGCGCTGATGTTCCAGCAGCTGCCGACCGCCGGCCTGCCGTGGCAGTTCGGGACGTGGGCGAACTACGAGGAGTACGTGCAGGACCTCGTCACCACCGGCGTCGTCACCGACCACAGCGAGGTCCGCTGGGACATCCGGCCCTCGCCGAAGTGGGGAACCGTCGAGATGCGCGCGTGCGACGGCCTGTCGACCACCGACGAGGTCGGCGCGGTCGCCGCGCTCATCCACTGCCTGACCGACCGGATGTCCGGCCGGCTCGACGAGGGCGAGGAGCCGATGACGCTCCAGCCCTGGTTCGTGCGCGAGAACAAGTGGCGCGCCGCCCGCTACGGCCTGGACGCCGAGATCATCGTGGCGCCGGACGGCGCCGAGCGGCTGGTGTCCGACTGCCTCCTGGAGCTCGTCGACGATCTCGCGCCAGAGGCCGAGCGGCTCGGGTGCGTGGAGGAGCTGCAGACCATCCCGCGCATCCTGGAGGCCGGTGCCAGCTACCAGCGGCAGCTGCGGGTCGCCGAGGCCAACGGCGGCAGCCTGCAGGCCGTCGTCAGCTCGCTCACGCACGAGCTCCGCTCGGGACTGGGCCGCTGAGGCGCCGTACGCTGTCGGCATGACAGCACGCCGGGCCCTGGCCGCCGTCGCGCTCGCAGCGGCGGGCGCCCTCGCGCTCGCGGGCTGCACCTCCCCCACGGCGGGTGCCGCGAGCGTCGGCGATCCGGAGGGCGCCGTCCCGGCGGCGGGACCGGCGGACGGACTGCGGGTGGCCGTCATCGGCGACTCGATCGCGGCCGGGCTCGGGGTGCGGGCGCGCGACGCGTGGCCGGCGCTGCTGGGCGACGAGTACGGGTGGAGGCTGTCCAACGTCAGCTCCTCGGGCGCCGGCTTCGTCGCGACCGACGGCGACGGCGACGACTTCGGGGCGCAGGTGACCGCGGCGATCCGGGCGGACGCGCAGCTGGTCCTCATCGGCGCCTCCGACAACGATCTGGGCGCCGACGACGACGAGGTGCGGCGGGCCTCCGCCGACGCCGTGATGCGGCTCCGGGCCGGACTCCCCCTGGCGCAGCTCGTCGGGTATGGGGCGCTCACCGGCGAGGCCACCGCCGAGCAGCTCGCGCCCGTCGACCGGGCTCTGCGCGACGCCGTCACGGCCGCGGGAGGGACGTGGCTCGACCTCGGTCAGCCGTACCGCTCGCAGGAGGGCCTGGTGCAGGACGACGGGGAGCACCCCACCGCCGCCGGCCAGCGGGCCATTGCGGACGCGGTGCGTTCGGCGCTCGCGGCGGCGCAGGTGACGGTCACGGGGACGACCGCTTCCGTCTCCTCGGCCCCGGGCCCCTGAACCCGGCCTGACGACGCGCCGCGCGACGCACAGGCTTTTGGCAGGTAGCGCGTTCTACCCTCGCACCGTGCCCTCGTCAACCCCCAGCGGTGCGCGCCCGAATCGCCGCCGCAGCGCGTCGCTCGCGCTCGCCCTGGGGGCGCTCGTCGCCCTCGCCGCCGCCGGCTGCACAGCAGCGCCTGCACGGCCCGTCGCCGCCGACGGCGCCGCCGCCGCTGCCGCCCCCGCCGACAGCGACCGCCCGCAGGTCGTCGCGATCGGCGACTCCATCGCATTCGGCAAGGGCGTCGCACCCGACGAGGCCTGGCCCGCCGTCATCGCCGAGCAGCACGGCTGGGGGCTCACCGACCTCGCGGTCTCCGGCTCCGGCTTCGTGAAGCCGGGCTGGAACGGCACGACCTACGCCGACCAGGTCGACCAGGCGCTCGACCTGCACCCCGACTACATCCTCATCGCGGCCACCCGCAACGACCGCGCCTCCGACCCGGCGCTCGTGACGGAATCGGCCGACCGGCTGCTCGGCGAACTGCGCGATGCCTTCCCGAAGGCGCACATCATCGGGATCACGACGGTCTGGGGCGCCGACGCCCCGCCGCCCGAGGTCGCGCGCGTGAACGGCATCGTCGGCGCGGCGGTCCGCGATGTCGACGGCGACTTCCTGGACATCGGCTACCCGCTCGCCGGGCACCCGGAGCTCGTGCAGCAGGACGGCATCCACCCGAACGCGGCCGGCGAGCGCGCGGTCGCCGCGGCGATCGAGGAGCAGCTGGCGCCGCTCTCGAAGACGCTCTAGCGACGCACGCCGCGGGCGAGAACCTTCCCGCCCGCGGGCAGGCCCGCTACCGACCGAGGAACTTCTGCAGGGCCGCCATCTCGTCCTCGCTCGGACCGCCGGCCGGAGCCGTTGCCCCGCCGCCGCCCAGCCCGAAGCCGCTGCCCGACGGCGTGGAGCCGCCGCCGACCTTGCCGCCCGACGCCAGGGCGGCGTTCTCGGCGGCGCGCTTGGCCGGGTTGCCCGAGCGGGAGCCCTTCTTCTTCTGCGCCTGCTTCTTGCCGCGCCCGCCCGCGAAGCCCGCGCCGGGGATCGGGCCCATGCCGGGGACGTTCGGGACGCCGCCCTTGGCCACGGTCTTCATCATCTTGGCGGCCTGCTCGAAGCGCGTCACGAGCTGGTTGACCTCGGTGACCGTCGTGCCGGAGCCCTTCGCGATGCGGAGGCGGCGCGAGCCGTTCAGCAGCTTGGGGTTGGTGCGCTCGGCCGTCGTCATCGACTGGATGATCGCCTCGGTGCGCACGATCTCCTTCTCGTCGAAGTTGTCCAGCTGCTGCTTCATCTGGCCGGCGCCCGGCAGCATGCCCATCATCTTCTTGATGGAGCCCATGTTGCGCAGCTGCTGCATCTGCTTGAGGAAGTCGTCGAGCGTGAAGCTGTCGGTCGCGAACTTCTCGGCGACCTTGCGCGCCTCCTCCTCGTCGAACGCCTGCTGGGCCTGCTCGATGAGGGTCAGGATGTCGCCGAGGTCGAGGATGCGCGACGCCATGCGGTCGGGGTGGAACGGCTCGAAGTCGTCGAGGCCCTCACCCGTGGAGGCGAAGATGATCGGGCGGCCGGTGACGGAGGCCACGGACAGCGCAGCACCGCCGCGCGCGTCGCCGTCGAGCTTGGAGAGGACGACACCGGTGAAGTCGACGCCGTCCTGGAAGGCCTTGGCGGTGGCGACCGCGTCCTGGCCGATCATCGCGTCGATGACGAACAGCACCTCGTCGGGGTCGGTCGCCTTGCGGATGTCGGCGGCCTGCTTCATCAGCTCGGCGTCGACGCCGAGCCGGCCGGCGGTGTCGATGATGACCGTGTCGAACTGCTTATCGGAGGCGTACTTGAGGCCGTCCTTCGCGACGCGCACCGGGTTGCCGACGCCGTTGCCGGGCTCGGGGGCGAACACCGCGACGCCGGCCTGCTCGCCGACGATCTGCAGCTGCTGGACGGCGTTGGGGCGCTGGAGGTCGGCCGCGACCAGCAGCGGCGTGTGGCCGTCCTTCGCGAGCCACTTGCCGAGCTTGCCGGCGAGTGTGGTCTTGCCGGCGCCCTGGAGGCCGGCGAGCATGATCACCGTCGGCGGGCGCTTCGCGAACTCGAGCCGGCGCTGCTGCCCGCCGAGGATGCCGATGAGCTCCTCGTTGACGATCTGCACCACCTGCTGGGCGGGGTTGAGGGCCTTGTTGACCTCGTCGCTCAGCGCGCGCTCGCGCACCTTGCCGGTGAAGTCCTTGACCACCTCGAGCGCGACGTCGGCGTCGAGCAGCGCGCGGCGGATCTCGCGCACGGTGCCGTCGACGTCGGCAGGAGAGAGCTTGCCCTTGGTGCGCAGGTTCTTGAAGGTGTCCGCCAAGCGGTCGGACAGCGTCCCGAAAGTAGCCATGATCCTGTCAGTCTACCGGGGCGGGCTGGGCGTCAGTTCTGCGTCTCCACGGCGACCACGTCGCCGCGCACGTCGAAGGACACGGTGAGCAGCGAGTCGGTCTCGTCCGGCGCGATCGAGTAGTCGAACGTGGCGAACACCTCGTCCTCGTCGCTGTGGTCCGGCTGCAGCACCACCCGCATCAGCTGGAGCGACCGCAGCACGTCGATCGCGATGTCGCCCGAGTTGTACACCAGGAGGTCGAGGAGGCTCTCGCCCAGCTTGTCCACGTGCTCGTCGATGTAGCTGGTCGTCGCCGACTGGCGCGAGCTCAGCTCGGCGACGAGGGCGTCGCGCGCACGGGCGTCGAAGCCGTCGAGCGCCTGGAGGAGCGCGGCGGCGGCATCGAGGGCGAAGGCGGAGACCGCCTTCTCGTCGTCCGCGATCAGCTCGATGTCGACGTTCTGGTCGGCGAGCTCGACGCTGTCGTCCCAGGCCAGCCCGCCGCTGGCGGTCTCGTCGATGACGCCGAAGAAGTCGTGCTCGATGGCCATGTCGAGACCCTATCCGACCAGCTGCTGCGCGAACACGTGCGGGGTGAAGCCGGTGAGGTCGTTGATCCCCTCGCCCTGGCCGATCAGCTTGATCGGGAGCCCGGTGCGCTCCTGCACGGCGAGCACGAAGCCGCCCTTGGCCGAGCCGTCGAGCTTGGTGAGCACGAGGCCGGTGACGCCCGCGTGCTCGAGGAACGCCTCCGCCTGCGCCAGCCCGTTCTGCCCGGTGGTGGCGTCGAGGACGAGCAGGACCTCCGAGATCGGCGCCTGCTTCTCGACGACGCGCTTGATCTTCGACAGCTCGTCCATCAGGCCGCCCTTGGTCTGGAGGCGGCCCGCGGTGTCGATGATGACGATCTCGGTGCCGTCGTGCTTGGCCTTCTCGACCGTCTGGAACGCGACGGAGGCCGGGTCCTGGCCCTGCTGCTGCGGCCGCACGATGTCGGCGCCCGCGCGCTCGGCCCACGTGGCGAGCTGCTCGACCGCGGCGGCGCGGAAGGTGTCGGCCGCGCCGACGACGACCGACCGGTCGTAGGTGCGCAGGAACTTCGCGAACTTGCCGATCGTCGTGGTCTTGCCAACGCCGTTCACGCCGACGACGAGCACGATGGCCGGACGCTCGCTCAGCTTCAGCGTGGTGTCGAGCTTCGACAGCCGCTCCTCCAGCGTCTCGCGGAGCATCCGCTGCAGGTCGGCCGGGTCGGTGGTGTGATAGCGCTCGACCTTGGCGCGCAGGTCGTCGACGACGGCCTCGGTGACGTCCGGTCCGAAGTCGGCGGTGATGAGCGCCGTCTCGAGGTCGTCCCAGGTGTTCTCGTCGATGGTGCGCTTGGCGAACAGGCCCCGGAGGGCGTTCGACAGCGACCAGGGGGTGCGTTCGGCCATGACGTTCAGACTAGTTGGTAGCGTGTGGGCATGTTCTCCCTGGTGGCGGTGTCGGCCCAGCTCGCGGAGCAGCTCGTCGCGATCGAGACCGGGGGCGACGACGCCGTGCACCAGGCGCGCACCCGCGTCCGCCGCCTCCGCAGCATCCTCTCGGTGTACCGCAAGGCGTTCGACCGGGAGGAGGCGGCCCGGCTGCGCGAGCGGCTGAAGCAGCTGGGCGACCGGTTGGGAGCGGTCCGCGACCTGGAGGTGCGCGCGCTGGCGGTGGAGGAGCTCGTGCCGTCCGCCGGCGACCCCGTCGAGACCGGGCGCGCCCGTGCGCTCGCCACCGCGCTCTGGGCGGAGCACCAGGACGCTCTGAACGGCCTCCTGCACCACCTGCAGGGGCGCAGCCAGCGGCGGCTGCTCGCCGACGTGCAGGCGTTCGCCGCGGAGCCGCCGTTCTCGGACGCCGGCCGCGATGATCCAGAACGGATCGAACGCAAGGGACTGAAGAAGGCTCGCAAGAAGGCCCTCCGCGAGCGCAGCGGCGACGACCTCGCCGCGCTGCACGAGACCCGCAAGGCGGCGCGGCGCCTCCGCTACGCGGCGGAGGCCGTCGCCGACGACCTCGGCCGCGACGCCGTGCACCTGGCGGCCGCCGCGGAGTCGGTGCACGACGCGCTCGGCGACCACCGCGACCTCGTGCTGCTCGCCGGCTACCTGCGCGAGCACGGCCTCCCCGGGCTGGCCAGGCGCTGCGACCGCGACGCCGAGGCGGCGCTCGACCGCGGGCGTCAGGCGCTGGAGGCGCTGGCCCAGGTCTGACCGGAGGCGCTAGCTCGCCTGCTCCTGCGCGATGCGCTGGCCGACGACCGCCGAGACGCCGTCCTGCCGCATGGACACGCCGTACAGCGCGTCCGCGATCTCCATCGTCCGCTTCTGGTGCGTGATCACGATGAGCTGGCTGTTCTCGCGCAGGTCCTCGAAGATCGTCAGGAGGCGGCCCAGGTTCGCGTCGTCGAGCGCGGCCTCCACCTCGTCCATGATGTAGAAGGGGCTGGGGCGCGCCTTGAAGATGGCGATCAGCAGCGCGACGGCCGCGAGCGAGCGCTCACCGCCGGACAGCAGCGAGAGCCGCTCGATCTTCTTGCCCGCCGGCTTCACCGCGACCTCGATGCCGGTGGTGAGGAGGTCGTCGGGGTTCGTCAGCGAGATGCTGCCGGTGCCTCCCGGGAAGAGGATCGGGAACACCCGCTTGAACGCCTCCTCGGTGTCGGCGAACGCGGACTCGAAGATCGTCTGCATCTTCTCGTCGATCTCCTCGATGATGGTGAGGAGGTCCTTGCGGGTGTTCGTGAGGTCGGTGAGCTGCTCGGTGAGGAACTTGTGCCGCTGCTCCAGGGCCGCGAACTCCTCCAGGGCGAGCGGGTTCACCCGGCCCAGCTGGCCGAGCTTGCGCTCGGCCTGCGCGAGGCGCTTCTGCTGCTGCTCGCGGACGAAGGGGACGGTCGGGACCTCGTCGTCCTCCTGGTCCGCGTCGCGGTCCCTATCGACGGGGATGGGCACCTCCGGCCCGTACTCGGCGACCAGCACATCCTCCACCAGCCCGAGCTCGCTGCCCGCGCGCTCCAGCAGGCTGGAGAGGTGCAGCTTCTTCTCGTAGATCTGCAGCTCCAGGCCGTGCACGCTCTCGGTGATGCCGTGCAGGCGGTCGCGGAGGGCATTCTCCTCGCGACGGACGGTCGCGAGCTCCTCGTTCTGGCTGGCGCGCTGCGCCTCGGCCGCGGCGAGCTCGACGCGCGCCTGGGCGACCGAGCGGTCGGCGGAGTCGAGCACAGCGGGGAGGGCGTCGACGACACGCTGCGCGGCGTCGAGCTGGCGGCGGCGGATGACCGCGCGGCGGGCGGCCTCCTCCGCGGCGGCGCGCTCGGCCTCCAGCTGCTTGGCGAGGGCCGCTCCCCTGGCCTGCTCGGCGCGCACGCGCTCCTTGGCGGTCTCGACCGCGAGCCGCGCCTCCACCTCGGCCTCTCGGGCGGCGTCCAGCT
Source organism: Leifsonia sp. KNZ12-8B (assembly GCF_056755495.1). Classification (NCBI taxonomy): domain Bacteria; kingdom Bacillati; phylum Actinomycetota; class Actinomycetes; order Micrococcales; family Microbacteriaceae; genus Leifsonia; species Leifsonia sp. KNZ12-8B. The sequence goes on along the minus strand of NZ_JBPGXM010000018.1, from coordinate 22,986 downwards.
CGGTCGACAGGGTGTCGCGGGCGCTCACGTCCAGGATCGGGCGCGGGCGGGAACGGGCCTCCTCGAGGGCCGCTTTCGCGGCGTCGGCGGCGGACTCGGCCTCCGCGACGCGCTCGGCGGCCTGCTCCAGAGCACGGGTCAGGCGGCCGACCTCGGCCTCCGCCGACTCGAGCTGCGAGCGGAGGCGGCTCTGCGCCTCCGACTGCGCCGCCAGCCGGGCGTCGTGCTCGCGGAGGGCCGCCAGCGCGGCCTGGGACTGCTCCTTGGCGACGGTCAGGACGCCGCGCTGCTCGGCAAGGGCGAAACCGGCGCGGTCGATCAGGGACAGCACCTCGGTGAGCCGATCCTGCGCGGCGTCGCGGTCGGCGATGAGCTCGATGCGGCTCTGCTTCGCGCCCGAGCCGCCGCGCAGCACGAACTCGCTGAGCACGTCGCCTCCGCGCGTGATGATCGTCACCGGGCTGACGGAGTCGGGTCCGCCGAGCCCGCGCTCGCGGAACGCGCGGGACGCCTCCCGAGCCGCGTCGAGGTCGTCGGCCACGGCCGTGAAGGCGAGGATGCCGAGGATGCCGGCCGGAGCCTCCACCACCGACGTCGCCGGCACGACGCCCGCCACGCCGGACAGGTCGACGGCGGGGGCCGATGCGTCGGCGACCACGACCTCCACCCGGCCCAGCTCGTCGGCGGCCGCCCGATCGACGGCGCCGAACGCGGCGTCGCGGTCGTCGGCGAGCACGGCGTCGGCGATCGTGCCGAGGGCGGCGGCGATGGCCGCTTCGTAGCCGGGGTGCACGCGGATGTGCTCGGCCACGAGCCCGCGCACGCCGGCCGGGCGCGCGGCGACCAGGGCGGCGGAGCCGTCCTTCTGGTCGAGCGCCGACGACAGGGCGCTGGTCCGCGCCGCGAGCGCGTCGCGTTCTCGCTCCAGCGTGTGCAGCTCCTCGCGCAGCCGCTCGATCTCGCCCTCGGCCTCGAAGACCTCGGCCTGGGCGACCTCGTACGCCTCGTCCAGTGCGCCCTCGGCGCCCTCGGTCTGGGTCTGCTCCTCGTGCGCATCGAAGGCCGCGGCCGCGCGGTCGCGGCGCTCGGCGGCGGCATCGAGCGCGTTCTGCTGGCGGAGCACCTCGCCGCGCACGGCGGCGAGGCGCTGGGCGGCGGCCTCCGCACGGCCGCCGAGGGTCGAGAGCTCGAGGTCGTGCCTGGAGACGAGCGCGCTCTGGGCGGCGATCTCCTCGTCCACCGCGTCCAGCCGCGAACGCGCAGAACGGGTCGCGGCCTGCGCCGCCTGCCACGCCGCCTCGGCCTCCACGACGACGGTGCGCAGGCGTTCGGTCTCATCCGCCGCGTCCTGCACCATCTGCGGGCTGACCCGCGGGCCCTCGTCAGGGGCGTCCGCCTGGCTGCCGAGCAGCGCGAGCCGCTGATTGGCGAGGGTGTAGAGCCCGCGCAGCCGCTCCTGCACCGACTCCAGGGCGAAGGCGACGCTGCGCGCGCGGTCGACCGCGTCGCCGACCTGCGCCTGCTCCAGCCGGGTGCGGCGCAGCTGCTTCTGCTCCAGCTGCTCCTGCAGCACGATCTGCTCGCTGTGCCGCTCCGCCTCGGTGCGGGTGTGGTCGTCGAGGCTCCGGCGCAGGCCGACGACCTCGTCGGCCAGGAGGCGCGCGCGGGCGTCGCGGACGACGGCCGCGATGGTCTGCGCCTCCCTGGCGATCTCGGCCTGGTGCCCGAGCGGCTTCAGCTGCCGCCGAACCTCCCCCGCCAGGTCGCTGAGCCGGGTCAGGTTGGCCTGCATCGCCTCCAGCTTGCGGAGGGTCTTCTCCTTGCGGCGGCGGTGCTTCAGGATGCCGGCGGCCTCCTCGATGAAGCCGCGGCGGTCCTCCGGGGTGGCGCGGAGCACCGCGTCGAGCTGGCCCTGGCCGACGATGACGTGCATCTCGCGGCCGAGACCGGAGTCGCTGAGCAGTTCCTGCACATCCAGCAGCCGGCAGGACTGGCCGTTGATGGCGTACTCGCTGCCGCCGTTGCGGAACAGCGTGCGCGAGATGGTGACCTCGGAGTACTCGATCGGCAGGGCGCCGTCCGAGTTGTCGATGGTGAGCTGCACCTCCGCCCGGCCGAGGGGGCCGCGGGTCGAGGTGCCGGCGAAGATGACGTCCTCCATCTTGCCGCCGCGAAGGGTCTTGGCGCCCTGCTCGCCCATCACCCAGGCGAGCGCGTCGACCACGTTGGACTTGCCGGAGCCGTTCGGCCCGACCACCGCGGTGACGCCCGGCTCGAAGGCGAACGTCGTCGGCTGCGCGAACGACTTGAAGCCCTTGAGCGTGAGACTCTTCAGATACACGCAGGTGAATTTACCGGACGTTCACGCCTCCGCCCGCGGGGAGCGCCGCGCGGAACGGGAGGAGATACGCCGCGACACGCCGCATCAGCGCGGAAAAGGGAGGAGGCCGTAGCCGTGGCGGCTGCGACCTCCTCCCTTTTCACGGGTCGGCTAGGCGACGCCCAGGTACGCCTCCTTGATGGCGGGGTCGGCGAGCAGCTCGCGGCCGCTGCCGGCGCGGGTGATGCTCCCCGTCTCCAGCACGAAGCCGCGATGTGCGCGGGCCAGCGCCTGGTTGGCGTTCTGCTCCACCAGCAGGATGGTCGTGCCCTGGTTGTTGATCTCGGTGATGATCGAGAAGATCTGCCGGATGAACTGCGGGGCGAGCCCCATCGACGGCTCGTCGAGCAGCAGCAGGCGCGGGTTCGACATCAGCGCGCGGCCGATGGCGAGCATCTGCTGCTCGCCGCCGGACATCGTCCCGCCGAGCTGCGTGCGCCGCTCGGCGAGTCGCGGGAAGAGGCCGAACACCCGGTCGAAGTCCTCGCCCATCTTCGAGCGGTCCTTGCGGCCGAAGGCGCCCATGTCGAGGTTCTCGTACACGGTCATGCCCGGGAAGATGCCCCGGCCCTCCGGCGCCTGCGAGATGCCGCGGACGACGCGGATGTGCGCCTTCATCTTCGTGATCTCCTCGCCGTCGAAGGTGATGGAGCCCTTCGACGGGTTCAGAATTCCCGAGATCGTCTTCATCGTCGTCGTCTTGCCGGCGCCGTTGGCCCCGATGAGACTGACGATCTCGCCCTCGTCGACCGAGAAGGACATGTCGTGGATGGCCTCGATGCGGCCGTAGGCAACGCTGATGTTGTTCAGCTCAAGCAACGTCATCTTCAGGCTCCCCGAGGTAGGCGGCGATCACGCGCGGGTCGTTCCGGATCTCGTGCGGCACGGCGTCCGCGATCTTGCGCCCGAACTCGAGCACGACGATCCGGTCGGTCACGCCCATGACCAGCTTCATGTCGTGTTCGATCAGCAGCACGGTGTACCCGTCGGCGCGGATGGTGCGGATGAGCTCCATCAGCTCCTCCTTCTCCGCCGGGTTGAAGCCGGCGGCCGGCTCGTCCAGGCAGAGCACCTTGGGGTCCGTGGCGAGGGCGCGTGCGATCTCCAGCCGCCGCTGGTAGCCGTACGGGAGGTGCCGCGACAGCGTGCCGGCGAGGTCGGCGATGCCGACGAACTCCAGCAGCGCCATGCCGCGCTCGATAGCCGACTTCTCCTCGCGGGTGTGCCGCGGGAGGCGCAGCAGCGCCCCTGGCACGGAGGTGCGGTGCCGGGCATCGAGGCCGACCACCACGTTCTCCAGCGCGGTCATCTCGCCGAACAGCCGGATGTTCTGGAACGTGCGCGCCAGGCCCATCCGGGTGATCCGGTGCTGCTTCTGCCCCTTGATGGAGGCGCCCTCCAGCAGCACGTCGCCGCTGGTCGGCTTGTAGACGCCGGTCATGGCGTTGAAGCAGGTCGTCTTGCCTGCGCCGTTCGGGCCGATCAGACCGAGGATCTCGCCGCGGCGGATGTCGAACGAGACGTCGTCGAGGGCCAGCAGGCCGCCGAACTTGACGGTCAGGTTGCGCACCTCGACGATGGGCTCGCCGACCTCGACCGCGATCTCGCGGTCGGGGGCCGCCGCCTCGGCGACGGCGAGGTCGATGCCCGCCGCCTCCAGCTCCTCCTCGTTGACGCCCAATGCCTCGTCCGGCACGGGCTGGGGGGTCCGCTCGTCGCTCATCGCAGGCCTCCTCTCGCCGCCTGGGCCACCGATTTATAGGCATGCCGTCCGTACGCGAGCAGCTTCTGCCGCGCCGGGAACAGCCCCTGTGACCGGAAGATCATGATCAGCACCAGGGCGATGCCGAAGATCAGGTACTTGTAGTCCGCGATGGCGGTGAACCGCAGCGGGATGTACGCCACGATCGCGCCGCCGAGCATCGCGCCGACCTTGTTGCCCGCGCCGCCGAGCACGACGGCGGCGAGGAACAGGATCGAGGTCTGCACGTCGAACTTCTGGTTGTTCACGAAGCCGACCTGCCCGGCGAACAGCGCGCCCGAGAGGCCGCCGACACCGGCGCCGATCGCGAACGCCCACACCTTGTACTTGAAGGTGGGAACGCCCATGATCTCGGCGGCGTCCTCGTCCTCGCGGATGGCGATCCAGGCGCGGCCGACGCGGCTGCGCTCCAGGTTGCCGACCAGCAGCAGGATGATGATGATCACGGTCACCGTCAGCCAGTACCAGGGCACGCCGTTCGAGTTCGAGAAGATCGGGATGCCGTCCGCGTTCTCCCCCGGCGGGTGGCCGACGTTCTGGAAGCCGACCTGGCCCTTCATCGCCGGGATGATGGTGGCCAGGATGCGCACGATCTCACCGAAGCCGAGCGTGACGATCGCCAGGTAGTCGCCGCGCAGACGCAGCGTCGGCACGCCCAGGATCACGCCGAAGATCATCGTGATCGCCATGGCGACCGGGATGGTCCACAGGTACGGGATCTTGAGGAACGGCGAGTCGGGACTCGTCAGCATGGCGGCCGTGTACGACCCGACCGCGAAGAACGCGACGTAGCCGAGGTCGAGGAGGCCGGCGTAGCCGACCACCACGTTCAGGCCGATGGCGACGAGGGCGTAGACCGCCATCGAGAAGCACGCCAGCGGCCAGTCGTTGCCGGGAGCCGTGGTCAGCGGGAAGAAGTTCAGGTACGGCAGCGCGTACGCCAGCGCGGCGACGATCAGCAGCCACAGCCACTGGATCGCCCGCGGGAGGTTGTTCCAGCGGTCGCGGACCGGCTGGAGGAACCCGCCGCGCTTGGTACCGCGCGCGGCCTCCAGCGCCTCCTCCGCCTGCTCCGACCGGCCGTCTGGCAGGACCTTGGGGCCTTCTGTCATGCTCATGCGCGGCTCCTTCCGAGCGAGGTGCCCAGGATGCCGGTGGGCTTCACCAGCAGCACCAGGACGAGGACCACGAAGGCGACGACGTCGGTCCACTGCGAGTCGCCCAGCAGGATCTGGCCGTAGTTGCCGATCACGCCGAGCAGGAGGCCGCCGAGCAGGGCGCCGCGGACGTTGCCGATGCCGCCGAGGACGGCGGCGGCGAACGCCTTGACGCCGAGCACGAAGCCGCCGTTGTAGATGACGCCGGACGGGACCAGCATCACGTAGAACAGGGCGGCCGCTCCGGCCAGGATGCCGCCGGTGATGAACGTGATCTGGATGATCCGCTCCTTGTTCACGCCCATCAGGGTCGCCGTGTCGGCGTCCTGCGCGACGGCGCGGATGCCGCGTCCGGTGCGGGTGCGGCGGATGAACAGGTCGGTGCCGACCATGAGGATCACGGACGCGATGACGATGATCAGCTGCTGGCTGTTCACGATCGTCCCGAAGACGTCGAAGATCGGCGTCGGGATGAACATCGTCACCGCCGGCTCCGCGTTGGCGCCGCGGATCAGGAAGATCAGGTACTGGATGGTGAACGAGGCGCCGATCGCGGTGATGAGGAACACCAGGCGGGGCGCGTTGCGTTTGCGCAGCGGCCGGTACGCGACGCGTTCCAGCACCCATGCTGTGAGCGCCGCCGCCACCATGCCGACCAGGCCCGCGAGGACGAGGTCGCCGATGATCGCCGCCGGGCTGAGGTTGGGGGCGCTCGGGCCGAAGCCGAGGGACGTGAGGGTGATCACGACGCCGTACGCACCGACGATGAACACCTCGGAGTGGGCGAAGTTGATGAGGTTGAGGACGCCGTAGACCAGCGTGTACCCGACGGCGATCAGGCCGTAGATGGCCCCGAAGGTGAGGCCGTCGAAGGTGGCGCTCCAGAAGTTCTGGACGAGGGCGTTGACGTCGAAGTTGATCCAGGAGTTGTCGCCGACAGCGGCATGCAGGGCGAGGGTTTCGAGCATTCGAGCTTCCAGGGGGTCGGTGCCGTCCGGGCAGGCCGGTCGGCGGACGGGGGCGGAACACGGAGGGTGGCGCCGGGCCCGGGGGGGGGCCAACCCGGGGGGGGCCGGGGGCCGGGGGGGCGGCCCGGGGCCACCGTCGCGTGTCGGTTACTCGCCGATGGTGCCGATCGGGACGATCTTGCCGTTCTCGACCTTGTAGCCGTAGACGGCGGGCGCCTGGAGCTCACCGGTGGAGTCCCACTTGTAGTGCTTGCTCAGGCCGTCCGAGTCGTAGTCCTTGACCCAGGCGAGCAGGTCGGCGCGGGTCGTCTTGCCCTTGTCGATGCCGGCGAGGAGGACGGTGGTGGCGTCGTAGCCCTCGATCGAGTACGTGCCCGGCTCGGCGCTCGCGAGCGACTTGTAGGCGGACTCGAAGTCCGGGATCAGCTCACCCGGGATGCAGGGGCAGGTGAAGTAGGCGTTGCTCGACGCGTCGCCGGCCAGCTTGATGAACTGGTCGTCCTTCACACCGTCCGGGGCGACGAAGGTGCCCTGGAAGCCCTTCGAGACCAGCTGCTGGTCGAACGGAGCGCCCTCGGCGTAGTAGCCCGCGTAGTAGACGGCGTCCGGCTTCGCGTTGATGATCTTGGAGATCACCGCGGAGAAGTCCTTCTGGCCGGTGGTCACCTTGTCGGTGCCGACGAGCGCGTCGCCGAGCGCCTTCGAGGTCTGGGTGCCGAGGCCGATGCCGTAGTCGGAGTCGTCCTGGACCAGGTAGACCTTCTTGGCCTTGAGCTGGTCGGTGAGGAACTTCGCCGCCGCGGGGCCCTGGACGGCGTCGTTGCCGAGGCCGCGGAAGAAGGTCTTCCAGCCGTTCTCCGTCAGGCCGGGGTTGGTGGCCGACGGGGTGATGTGGACCAGACCCTGCTGCTCGAAGATGTTGCCGGTGGCCTTCGACTCGCCCGAGAACGGGAGACCGACGACGCCGATGATGTCGGCCTCGTTGACGGCCTGGGTGACCGGGCCGGTGGCCTTGTTCGGGTCGCCCTCGGTGTCGAACTTCTTGAAGCCGACCTGGCAGCCCTTGTTGGACTCGTTGTGCTGGTCGATCGCCAGCTGGATCCCGTTGTAGATGTTGATGCCGAGCTGGGCGTTGGGGCCCGTCTCCGCGCCGATGTAGCCGATGGTCAGGCCAGCAGGACACGTGGCCTTTCCGTCGCCCGCGGGGAGGACGGCGTCCTTCGGGACATCCACGGACGTGATCGCGGGGATGTCGACCTTGCCCGAGCTCGCGCCGTTCGTGGATCCCCCGGTCGACGCCTGGTTGGCGCATCCCGCGAGGAACAGTGCGACTGACGCTGCAACAGCCGCACCGATGGTGACTTTCTTCCGTAGCATCTCTTGCCTCTCGACGTGAATTCGTCGCGAACGCGGCGTGGTTGCCGCGTCGCACCACGAATATGTGTGCTGAGACTACAGGGAATGCAACCTTTTGCAACCGACCGGGACGCGCAGATTTACACGATCGAAACGAAATCGGTCGGCGTTTTTCACACGGGAGGCGGGTCGGGGTTACGCTGCTGAGGCGCGTCAGGCTCGAGGAGGTGCCGCCCGTGGAGATCCGTCGTCTGCCGCTCCCCGACGCCTGCGGGACGCGCGAGTCGGCGGCCTTCGAGGAGCTGATCGGCGTGCTCAACCGCATCGCCGTCGACCTGTGGGGCGGTGACGACTTCGTCGAGACGCCCGAGGAGGCGCTCGCCTCGCTGAGCGCCCAGGAGTACGTGGAGAAGACGGTGCTCGTTGCCGTCGAGGACGGGACGATCGTCGGCCGGGTGCAGGTGGACCTCCCGCTCGATCGGGAGGCCGAGACGGCCTCCCTCCTGGTCGACGTGGCGCGCGCGGTACGGGGGCGCGGCGTCGGCTCGGCGCTGCTCTCCGCCGGCGAGGGGCTCGCGGCGGAGAGCGGACGGCACGTGATCAGCGTCTACACCGAGCACCCCGTCGCCGCGCTGCCGGCCGACGGGCCGTGGATCCACGCGCCCGTGGGTGCGACCGGGCTGCCGCGCGAGGATCCGGCCGTGCGCTTCGCCCTCCGGCACGGCTACCGGCTGGGCCAGATCGAGCGGTCCAGCGAGCTGGTGCTGCCGCTGCCCGCGGTGAGGGAGGCGGCGCTGGCGAGCACCGCCTCCACCGTGCAGGGCTACCGGGTGGTCTCGTGGTTCGGGTCGGCGCCGGACGAGCTGGTGGACGGCTTCGCCGCCCTGAAGGCCCGGATGTCGATCGATGCGCCGCAGGCCGCCCTCGCCGTCGATCGCGAGGAGTGGACGGCGGCCCGCGTCCGCGCGCAGGAGGCCGAGCTCGCCCGCCGCGGCGAGCCGCTGCTGGTGACGGCCGCGCAGCACCTCGCGACGGGCGAGCTCGCCGCCTACACCGAGCTGGCCGTCGCGGCAGACGGCGAGAAGGCGGAGCAGTACGACACGCTCGTCGCCCGCGACCACCGCGGACACCGGCTCGGGACGCTCGTGAAGCTGCACAACCTCCACGAGCTGCAGCGCAGGGCCACGCGCATCCGGCGCGTGCTGACCTGGAACGCCGACGAGAACGACCCGATGCTGGCGATCAACCGCGCCTTCGGGTTCCGGCCGCACGCGCTGACCGGGACCTGGCAGAAGGAGCTGTGACGCGTCAGCGCGCCGGCCGGGAGACGATGCGCGGGATGACCGCGCCCGCGATGGCCGCGCCGATCAGCGGCGGGACGACCGCGAGCCAGACCTGGCCCAGCGCCTCCTGGCCGCCGTAGATCGCCGAGGCGATGGCGCGGGCGGGGTTCAGGGAGGTGTCGGAGACGGGGATCGAGACCAGCGCGAGCATCGTCAGCGTCAGACCGATGGCGAGCGGTGCGAATGCGGTCTCGGCGCCGGCGGTCGTCACGCCGAGGATCACCGCGACGAACACGAACGTGCCGACGGTCTCGATGAGGAAGACGGAGCCGACCGAGAACCCGCCGGGCGACAGCGGGCCGGAGCCGATGGAGGCGAAGCCGGCCTTCTGCGCATCGGCGAGGAACCCGTGCGGGCCGCCCGCACCGACCAGGAGCAGGACGGTCGTCGCGAGGACGGCGCCGACCAGCTGCGCGAACGCGTAGGCGGGGACGTCCCGCCAGGCGAAGCGGCCGGCGACCGCGAGCCCGAGCGTGACCGCGGGGTTGAAGTGCCCGCCGGAGACCGGGCCGAACGCGGAGGCGGCGACGACGACGCCGAGGCCCAGCGCGAGGGCCACACCGGTGAACCCGGCGTTCAGGCCGCCGGCTCCGCCGGCGAACCCGGCGGAGAACACCGCGGTGCCGACGACTGCGAAGACGAGGATGAAGGTGCCCGCCGCTTCGGCCGCGAGCCGGCGGCGAAGCCCGGGAGCGCGCTCCTCGGTGCGGATGACGGGGATGGCGGAGGTCAGGGGGACGTCGGGCACGACAGACTGCTTTCACTGAAGGGGTCGGGGACCTCGGCAGCGTAGCCGCGCGTGGATCGCCCGCGAGCCCGTCTCCGTGCGGCCGGCGGCCGGCTTCAGTGGTGCTCGGCGGTGACCAGGGGGTCCGGCGTGCTGCGGGTGACCACACCCGCGGCCTCCACCGGGAAGCCGTTGCGCACCCAGTACTCGTAGCCGCCCAGCAGCTCGCGCACGTCGAGCCCCGCCGCGAGCAGGGTGCGGGCGGTCTGCGTGGCGCCGTTGCACCCGGGACCCCAGCCGTAGACGACGAGGGTCCGGTCACGGGGCAGCTCACCGATCCGCGCGTCGATCGCCGCGGTCGGCAGGTTCAGCGCGCCGGCGATGTGCCCGTGCTCCCAGGACTCGCGTCGCCGGGTGTCGACCAGGACGGCCTCCCCCGCTTCGACGGCCCGGGCGGCGGCCACCACGTCGAACTCGTACGCGAGGCGGGCCTCGACGTGGGCCAGCCTCGCGGACACGTCGGTCACGACCGCTGCGCGGGCTCGAGCAGGGAGGCCAGCTGCGGGAGCTGCGCCGGGTCCTCGAGCGCCGAGCCCACGGCGACCACGCGGAATCCGGCGCGCAGGAACTCGCCCGCGTTGGCCGCGCTCATGCCGCCCGTGGCGACGAAGCGCGCCTGCGGGAAGGGGCCGCGCATCGCGCTGAGCCACTGCACGCCGAGGACCGAGGCAGGGAACGCCTTCAGCCAGGTCAGTCCCGCCTTCATGGCCAGCTGCACCTCGCTCGCCGTTGCGACTCCGGGCATGCTGAGCAGCCCCGCGTCGTGCGACGCGCGGACGACATCGAGATCGAAGCCGGGGCTGACCGTGAAGGCCGCACCCGCCGACGCCGCCTGCGCGACGTGCTCCGCCGAGACGACCGTGCCCGCTCCGACGACCCTGCCGCGCTCCTTCGCGGCGGCCGCGACGACGCGCAGCGCCTCGACGTCCTCCGGGGTCTGGATCGGCAGCTCGACCACGTCGATGCCGAGGTCCCAGGCCGTCGTCGACAGGGCGAGGCTTCGCTCGGCGCCCATGCCACGGAGGATCGCCATGAGCGGCGCAGCGCCGAACAGCTCCTCGAATCCCGAATTGTCCACGGTCATCCCTTCTTTCCGGTCGGTCATCGCCGCTCCATCGTGTCCGCCGCGTCCGCCGCGTCCGCCGCGTCCGTCGCGTCCGTCGCGTCCGTCGCGTCCGTCGCGACGATGCCGACGACGTCGTCGGTCGACTGCAGCACGAGGTGCGCCCGTCGGTGGCCCGACTGCAGGCGGTCGGGCGACGCGTCGCCCGCGAGCATCGCGGCGAGCCAGCCCGCCGCGAACGCGTCTCCGGCGCCGACCGCCTCGAGGACCTCGGTCGGGATCGCCGGCACGAAGACGGCGCCGTCGGCGGAGAACTCGGTCGCACCCACGTCGCCGTCCTTGACGACGAGGTGAGCGGGAGCCGGGATCAGTGCCCGCACCTCCTCCGGCGTGGCGCACCCCCACAGCGTCTGCGCCTCGTCCAGGCCGACGAAGACGATGTCGGACCGGTTCGCCAGCGCGAGCAGGACGGGCGCCGCGTCCGACGCCGACCACAGCGCGGCCCGGTGATTGATGTCGAAGCTGAGCGATGCGCCCCTGGAGGCCGCCACCCGGTCGATGATCGCGTCGATCATGGCGGCGCACCCGGCCGAGAGCGCGGGGGTGATCCCCGAGAGATGCACGATCGCGGCCTCTTCGAGCGGGACGTGAGCGATGCTCTCGGCCGTCATCCGCGACGCGGCGGAACCGGCCCGGTAGTACAGGACGCCGTGCCCGGGGTCCTTGAAGTAGACGCCGGTGGGCGCGTCCGGGTCGAACGCGACCCAGCGCGTGTCCACGCCCAGCTCGGTCACGGTGCGGTGCACCCGGCGCCCGAGGACATCCGCCCCGAGCGCGCTGACCCAGGCCGTGCGCCGGCCCAGGGCGGCCACGTGGGCGGCGACGTTGGACTCGGCGCCGCCGATCGTCAGCCGGACGTCCTCTGCGTCGGCCAGGCGCGTCGCATCGCGCGGGGTGAGGAGCACCATCGTCTCGCCGAGCGCGATGAGGGCGGGCGTCGCCGTGGCAGCGCTCACCGTCGGGCCCTCGCCTCTTCGAGATAGCTGTACGCGGTCACCCGGGAGATGCCGAGCCGCTTGGCGATGGCCTCCACCGACTTGCGCATCTGCGTCGCGCCGCGCTGGTCGAGCCGCTCGAGGACGGTGATCTTGTCATCGCGCGACATGCTCTCGACCGGCCGGCCGATCTCGCGGATGGCATCGCTGATCATCGAGTCCATGACGCTCACCAGGTCGCTGCCGAAATGCTCCCGGGGCGCATCGGGGGCGGCCCCTTCGGGCGGCAGGAGGGCGGCGAGCACGTTGCGGGCCTGCTGCAGCGGGCTGAGGTCGACGTTGACGCACAGCGAGGCGATGATGTCGCCCGCGGCGTTGTGGAAGTAGACCGACGAGCAGCGCAGCTCGCGGCCGTCGCTGGTGTAGCCGGTGTAGCCGTACGCGTCGTGATCGCCGCGGCGGTCCTTCAGCACGTCGAGCCCGAGCGAGGTGGAGGGGCCGCCGACGGAGCGGCCGGTGACGTGGCCGTTCTCGATCGCCACGATCGTGTGGCCCAGGTCGACGTCGGCGCCGTCGAGGTTGTGCAGCACGATCTCGGTCGTGGGGCCGGCGGCCGCGGCGAGCGCCCGCATGACCGGGCGGTAGAGGCGCAGGACCTCCTCCGCGCTCTCGTAGGTCTGACGCGCGGCGTCGTCGGCGAGCGCCGCCGAGGCGTGCTCGGTCGCAGTTCTGATCGTCATCGCTCTCCCTGGACGGTGGGTACTGAACAAATAATACGGCAGTTGGACAGAATGTCTATTCGCCTGTTAGCTTGTCCCCACCCAACACACCCCACCCAGCAAGGAGGCTCGGATGACGACTGTGTCCGAAACGCGAGGCCTGTCCCGCACGCAACGCAAGACCGTTGCCGGCGGTGCCATCGGCACGCTCATCGAGTACTACGACTACTACCTGTACGGCCTCGCGGCGGCGGCGGTCTTCCCGACGGTCTTCTTCTCGTCGAACGACCCGGTGGTCGCCCAGCTCGCGTCGTTCGCGACGTTCGCGGTCGGGTTCTTCCTGCGCCCGCTCGGCGGCATCATCTGGGGTCTCGTCGGCGACCGGATCGGCCGCAAGACCGTGCTGATGAGCACCGTCATCGGGATGGGGCTCGCGACGGCCGGCATCGGCCTGATCCCCTCCGACCAGGTGATCGGCGTTGCGGCCCCGCTCCTCCTGCTGTTCTTCCGCCTCCTGCAGGGCTTCTTCGTCGGAGGCGAGATGGGCGGAGCCGCGACGATGGTCGTCGAGGCGGCCCCGACGGGCAGGCGCGGACTCTACGGCGCGTTCCTGATCAGCGGCGCCGGCATCGCGAACGTCGTCTCCGGCGGTTTCATGGCCGCACTCGGGCTCACGCCGGAGTCGTGGTTCCTGCAGTGGGGCTGGCGCATCCCGTTCCTGTTCTCGCTCGTGCTCGCGATCGTGGCGGTCGTGCTGCGCCGCCACCTGGAGGAGTCGGAGGAGTTCCTCGACACGCAGGCGCTGCAGATCGCCGCGGCCGGTAAGAAGGCGAACCCGCTGGTCGAGGCGTTCCGCCACCCGAAGAACGCGATCATGGGCATCCTGATCGGGCTGCCGCAGTCGATCGCCGGCTACGTCGTGCTCACCTACGGGCTGGCGTTCATGGTGTCGGACAAGAACCTCCCCGCGTGGATGGGCTTCGCCGGAACGATGATCGTCGGGCTGCTGCAGATCGTCGTCGCCCCGCTCTGGGGAGCGATCTCGGACCGCATCGGCCGCCGGACGGTGTACATCATCGGCTGCGTCGGCTTCGCCCTGATGGTCTACCCCGCGTTCATGCTGTTCAGCACGGGGAACCTGTGGCTGATCTGGCTGGGCCAGATCCTCGGGTTCGTCGTGTTCGGCGTGGCCATGCAGGCGACGCTCTCGACGATGCTCGCGGAGATGTTCGACCCGGAGGCGCGCACGACCGGCGTCAACATCGGCTACCAGGTGTCCAACACGCTCGGCGGCGGACTGGCCCCGCTGATCTGCACGGCGCTCGTGGCGGCCGCGGGCGGCTCGTTCTGGCCCGTCGTCGCGTATGCGGCCGTCATCTCCATCGTGGGCGTGATCGCTACGCTGGCGGCGTCGATCCGGCCCGATGTCGAAGGCGCCGGGCGGCTGCACGAGCTCGCGGCCACGACCGCGTCGGTCAAGAAGGTCCGCTGAGGGGAGGGTCCAGGATGATCCGGATGGATGACGCGCTGCTGACCGCACGCGACAAAGGGCTGCCCGATCGGGCAGTTGGGCGGACGATCGCCGAGTTCCTCGCGACGGCTCCCCGTCTGGAGGAGTTCTGGACCCCCCTCATCGCACTCGACGACGCCGCGATGGACGCCAACATCGCGACCATGGCGGCCTGGTGCGCCGAGCGCGGCTTCGACATCATGCCGCACGGCAAGACGACGATGGCCCCCGCGCTCTGGCAGCGGCAGCTCGACGCCGGGGCGACCGGCATCACCCTGGCGACGATGGGTCAGGTGCGCACCGGACGCGACCTCGGCCTCCGGTCGATCATGCTCGCCAACGCGGCCGTCGACCCCCGGTCGCTCGTCTGGCTCGCGGAGCAACTGGCCGACCCCGGCTTCCGATTCGTGTGCTGGGCCGACTCCGTCGCCACGGTCGAGGCGATGGAGCACGGACTGGCCGCGGCCGGTGCGCCGCGGGCGGTCGACGTGTGCGTCGAGCTCGGCGCGGCCGGCGGCCGGACGGGTGCGCGGTCGGTCGCGCAGGCCGTCGCGGTCGCCGAACGCATCGCCGCCTCCCCCGTGCTGCGCCTCGCCGGGGTCTCCGGCTACGAGGGCAGCCTCGGGCACGACCGCTCCCCCGCCCCCCTCGGCGCGGTGACGGCGTACCTGGAGGCCCAGCTGGAGCTGCACAGCGCACTCGCTCCGCTCTACGACGACGGCGAGCTGATCGTGACCGCCGGGGGCAGCGCCTACTTCGACGTCGTCGCCGACGTCTGGGCGGGGGCCGCTCGCGACGAGCGGACACGCTTCACCCTGCGCTCCGGCGCGTACATCACCCACGACGACGGCTTCTACCGCGGCATCTCGCCGTTCGACGAGAGCGCGGAGGGTCCGGATTCTCCGCGCTTCGTCAACGCCATGCACGGGTTCGCCCGCGTGGTGTCGAGCCCGGAACCGGGTCTCGCGCTGGTCGACGGCGGCAAGCGGGACTTCCCGTACGACGAAGGTCTGCCGATCCCACGGGCCTGGCGACCTGCTTCGTCGGAGCCGTGGCGCCCCCTTCAGGCCACGGTGTCGGCGATGAACGACCAGCACTCGTACGTGCGCTCCGAGGAGCGCCTGCCGATCGGGGCGGAGATCCGGCTGGGCCTGTCGCACCCGTGCACGGCGTTCGACAAGTGGCGCCTGCTGCCCGTCGTCGAGTCGGCCGCGTCCGACCGGGTCGTCGACCTCGTACGCACCTGGTTCTGAGGAGGCGCCGGATGACCACTCGTACGGTGCTGCGCGGCGGATCGGTGATCGGCCCCGAGAGGCCGGTCCGCGCCGACGTGGCGATCGAGGGCGGCGATGTCGCGGCGGTCGGCGACGTCACTGCCGAGCCCTCCGACCGGGTGCTCGACGTCTCCGGCCGGTACGTCCTGCCGGGGTTCATCGACGCCCACTCCCACGCGGACGGCCTGCTCGGCGACCCCGACGTCACCCGCGCACTGCTGCGCCAGGGCGTCACCTCGGTCATCGCCGGGCAGGACGGCGTGTCGTACGCGCCGGGCGACGGCGCCTACGCGACCGAGTACTTCGCGGCTATCAACGGGCCGCACCCCTCCTATCGCGGCGGCGGGGTGGCCTCCTACCTCTCCGCCGTCGACGGCGCCTCCCCGCTCAACGCCGGCTATCTCGTGCCGGCCGGGACCGTGCGCTTCGAGGTGTGCGGCCGCCACGACCGCCCGGCGAGCGACGACGAGCGTCGGCGCATGGCCGCCCTCGTCGCCGAGGGGATGGCCGCGGGCGCGCTGGGCCTCTCGACCGGGCTCGACTACGTGCCCGGCATCTTCCAGGACGCGGCCGAGATCGCCGCCCTCTGCGCACCCGTCGCGGCGAGCGGAGGCGTCTACGTCACCCACATGCGCGGCGGCTACGAGTCGAACACGGCCGCAGGGATCGCGGAGATCGCCGACATCGCGCGCCGTGCCCAGGAGGAGTCCGGCGCGCCGCTGAATGTGCACGTCTCGCACTTCCACGCCGATGCCGACATCCTGCTCGGACAGCTCGCCGCGCTCGAGGAGACCGGGGTGGACGCCACCTTCGACGCGTATCCGTACACCCGCGGCTGCACCCTGCTGGGCATGCCCCTCCTGCCGCCGGAGGTCTCGGCGCTCCCCCGGGCGGAGGCCGTGGCGGTGATCGCCGACCCGTCGCGTCGCGCCTGGCTGCGGGAGGTCGGCGAGCGGCGCGCGACCGGCTCCGCGAGCCTCGGCCCCGACTGGCCCGACATGATCACGCTCGCCCACATCGCCTCCCCCGGCCCCGCCTGGGCACACGGGCTCACCCTGCGCGCCGCCGCCGAGCGCGCCGCCACCACCCCGATCGACTTCGCGCTCGACGTGCTCGCGGCCTCGCGGCTCGAATGCAGCGCGGTCATGGCGGTGCGGAGCCCACGCTCCAGCGCCGAGCTCGCCCGCATCTTCGCCCACCCTGCCCACACCGGCGGCTCCGACGGCATCTTCATCGGCGCGCACCCGCACCCCCGCGCGGCCGGTACGTTCGCCCGCTACCTCCGCGAGTTCGTGCGCGAGCTGGGCGCGTGGAGCTGGCCGGACGCCGTCCATCACCTCTCCACCCTGCCGGCCCGCCGGTTCGGCCTCGACCGGCGCGGCGTCGTCGCGCCGGGAGCGGTGGCCGACCTCGCGATCGTGGACCCGGCGACCGTCGCCGACCGCGCCACCTACGAGCAGCCGCGCGAGACGGCCGTCGGCATCGACGACGTCTTCGTCGGCGGTGAGCGCGTCCTCGCCGACGGCGAGCCGACCGGCGCCCTCCCCGGCCGCGGGCTGCGCCGCACCGGTGCCGGGCGCCCCTGAACCTCCCCGCACGGGGATGACCCCTGTTGTCAACAGAAAGGAACAACACCATGCCGAAGACCGGCTTCTACGCAGAGGGCGCACCGGCCCCCGCCGGACCCTACAGCCACGGGGTCGTCGCGAACGG
This sequence comes from Leifsonia sp. KNZ12-8B, assembly GCF_056755495.1. NCBI lineage: Bacteria > Bacillati > Actinomycetota > Actinomycetes > Micrococcales > Microbacteriaceae > Leifsonia > Leifsonia sp. KNZ12-8B. The sequence goes on along the minus strand of NZ_JBPGXM010000018.1, from coordinate 5,959 downwards.
CTTCCTGTACACGGCCGGGTTCGGCCCGCAGGACGCCGCGAACGGCAACGCGATCGCGGACAACGTCTGCGACCAGACCCGCCAGGTGCTGCGCAACATCCAGACGGTCCTCGCGGTGCACGGCCTGACGATGGACGACATCGTCAAGTCGACGGTCCACCTCCAGGACCTCGCCGACTTCGCCGAGTTCAACACGGCCTACGAGGAGTTCTTCACCGCGCCGTACCCGGTGCGGACGACCGTGGGCTCGCAGCTCGCGAACATCCTCGTCGAGATCGACGTCGTCGCGGCGCTGCCGCAGGCGTGACCCGCGACGGCGGGGAGCCCGATGCGGGCTCCCCGCCGTCGGGCGTTCGCCTTCAGTGCCGCGAGGCGCGCACCCGCTGGCACCGCGGGCAGAAGTGCGATCCGCGGTTCATGAACTGCTCGCGCACGATCGGGGTCCCGCAGCGCGGGCAGGGCTCGCCCTGGCGGCCGTAGACGTTGAGGCTGTGCGAGAAGTAGCCGGAGGCGCCGTTGACGTTGACGTACTGCGCGTCGAAGCTCGTGCCTCCCTCGGCCAGCGCCTTCTCGAGCACGTGGCGGATCTCGGTGAGCAGCGTGCGGACCTTCTGCCGGCTCAGCGTGTCCGCCGGCTGGTCGTAGTGGATGCGCGCGGCCCACAGCGACTCGTCGGCGTAGATGTTGCCGATGCCGCTGACCAGCGTCTGGTCGAGCAGGCCGCGCTTGATGCCGGTGCGCTTGCGGGCCAGCGCGGCCGCGAACGCCGCGTCGTCGAAAGCCGGGTCGAGCGGGTCGCGGGCGATGTGGGCGACCTGCGTCGGGAGGAGCGGCTCGTCCGTGCCGAAGCCGCCGTGCTCGCCGTCCGCCGTCGCCACCAGCTGGTCGACCGCCATCGAGCCGAAGATGCACATTCGAGTCCCAACTACATCACCCCCCTCGTGACTTCCGATGAGGTTGTCCGAATTGGTGTGAAGTATGTCGGCATCCTCGACTAATCCGTAGATGCGATCATCGGCATCTCTCGTGACAGTCCGGACGCTACGTCTGAGAGGAACCAGCGATCCACCTTCGTAAGCGCGGAAAGGACTCGTTGGTCCTTGGCCATACGCACGACCGAGGACACGACTTCTTCAATGCTGTCGCCACGCAGCCCCATGCTTGCAAGCTTCGCACCTACAGGAATAGGCAACCCGTAGTCCTCAAGTTCAGCGATGAACGCGGGGAGATACAGAGATTCAATTTCTCGAATTACGTACTCGTAATTGGAAGCACGTTCGCCTCGATCCTGAGCAACTTCGCGTTGGATCGAGCTAGCGGCGCGCAACATGGAAGGGATTTTGAAGCCCATCCAGTTGCGCTGAAAGCTAAGCACATCATCGACCACATTGCTCCGCGTCTGACCAGGGCGAATGTATGGCATTGCCGCGTCGACCAGGGCACCCACATCGCCTCGTGCAGCCCGAGCAGCACCGAGCTTCGCGAGGATAGATTTTGCATTCTCTCCGCTTCGATCGCGCCCCACGATCAACTCGTCATACCCGAGCGACACAACCGCTGCCAGTTGCTCCCGGGTTGGGGTGCCACTCCAAGACAGGTCACGGAATTCGCTTCTCCCGCTCTCACGCATGTGGCGTGCGGCACCGATCTGCAGTAGAGGATCAAGACCTCGATTCCGGCGAATAGTGTCGATCGAGAGAACGTTCTGCTCGAGGACATCGTGTAACCTCTCCGCGGACTCCTGGGTTAGTTCGAATGGCTCGAGCTGGATCAAAGTTGCGAGGGACGCTGCTCGCGATTGTGATTCGATAGGAAGATCCACTGTCGCGGTCTCCGGTTCGGGTTGATCGGCATAGGACACGACTCGACCCACGAAGTGTTTGAGCATACGTCCGGCTCTGCCTCGGATGTTCGAGAAAGTGAAGAAGTCGATCGGCTTGCGATCGATCTTCTTATCGTAAATGACGACATTTCTCGCTACGGTGTTCACTCCCTCGATCAGCGTTGTCGTGCACACAAGGCGATCAATCTTTTCCATTGCAAACAGGCGAATCATCGCTCGCTGCAAACTCCGCGGCATCGGACCGGTGTGTGTACCCACACCTCCACGCAGAGCTTTGGCAACGAACCACTCCGGATCGTAATGCTCTGCGATCCAGTCAGCGATATCAATCACCAGTGGGTCGGCAGCTCCCGTGGCGAGCTCGAATGCAACCTCGTTAGCACGCCCTGGGCTACTTACGAAGATCAGGCTCGGCCCATCGGCTTCCTCGTCTAGGAACGCCTTCATATCTGAGAGTCGGTCTTCGATGTGGGACCGGTCCTCGACATCAACGACTACGGGATTGAAGTCTGACGAGATGAAAGACTCCGACAACTCACTGTCCGAATCGAATCCTAAAGCATCGATGTTGGGGCCCAGAAGGTAATACTGGGCTCCTGTTTTACGGAGGAGCCGCCAGGCGATGTTGAGATTTGACCTCCGCTTTTCGTCGGTTTCACCGTCTCCGAGCTTATAGAATTCATCGATTATGAAGAAATCAACCAAGGGCATCGGATCGAGCTCCAAGAAACGCTCCTGCGTAAGCACATAAATGTTCTTGAGCGCAGGTTGTTGGCTGGGGTGTGAAACGATCGTGTAGCCCGTATCGAGCTCGACAAGTCGACGTCGTGTCTCATCGATCAGTGAAATGGTCGGAACGACGATTACGATGTTCTCCCACTTTTCGGACAGGACCAGAGCGTCCACGATTGCGGATTTCCCAAAGGACGTTGGGGCCGAGAGTATGACGCTCGCGCCGTCCATGAGGCGCTCGTATATCTTCTGTTGCTCCGAGTGGAAAGTAAACCCTCGCTTGCTTAGAGCGCGGGGAGAGTGATAAGCAACCATAAGAGCCTCTGCTTCACTCACCTTGTCGAGGTTCGGGGACATGTACGGGAATAGTCCCAATCTTGCCGCCAGTGAATCGACGATTACGCTCAGAGGGCCCTTGCCCGGGTATTGATCCAAGAACCGAATAAAGCGGTCGCGGGCTTCCTGCTCATATTCGTCAGTCAACAGCAAGTTGGAGATATCGCGCAGCGCAGCGAAGTCGTCGGTTGCCATTAGATCCCCTGCAGAGCTTTCAGTTTTGCGTGCATCAGTTCCACCAACTTTTCCTTTGACTTTAACGGAAGAAGTATCAGACGAATCTCAACTTCTAGCGGCTTGGTCAGCCGCGACTCGAATCTCGACAGTGCGGCTGCTGTCTCGTCGGTCATTGCGGCAATGTAGCTGGCGCCTACGACATCGTGACTGTCGACTGCGTCGCTGTCATACGTCAAGAAGATCGGCATGACGATCGAATTCGCAATATCGTCCAGACTTTGAGCGCGCGCGATCATGTCCTTAAAATGCTGAGCGTGCGGCCAGGAGGCGTCCACCTTGCGGGTGATGAACACAAACTCCCTGCGGAGAAAATCGATTCGTAGGTGCGCCTGTATGTCGTCGAGCACGCTATCCATGGCGCTGTCGAGCGACGAATAAAACTTCGCCTCTCCTAGCCAAATCTTCAAGTCGCCGTTGCTATCCGCTACGACATGAACGCTGTCGAACCCCTTGACAACGTCGTTTGAAGAGTCCTCGTAGTAGATCTTGCTGACCGCGGGCTCTGCGCCATAGAAGTCCACTAGCGCGGAGTGCAGGAGAAGTTCACCGAATTCGCCGCGTCGCCGATACTTATCAGTCGAGTACACGGATACCGCTGCATCCCTGATGGACTGCAGGGCTGTGCTGCTGGAAACGCCTTTTGCCTCTGTATAGGTGAGGGCAAAATCCAGCAGGTGGCGATCGAAGACATCTTCGACGAGTTGGCTCGCTCGCCAGGTACCCAACTCGTAGCCAGCGCATAAAGCGTTAGCAGCGATGGAGTTGGGTACGAGTTCGACTCGAACCTGCAGTACCGGCATACTTTGCCTTCCTCTTGGACGTGACCACCCGGTGCAACAATATCGGCGTCCGCCCTAAACCTCCGGAATCGACGGCGGCTGGGAGCCAGAGGTGTTTCCATCGGCTGCCCGCAAGACTCGCGGGCGTCCGACTTCCCCAGGACGCCTATAACGTATGTCGGCCGGATTGGCGATCACGGGCGAGCTAGTCCATTGCGCGGCTGGTCAACAGTGTTGCTAACGCCCCTTTACGAGGCCCTCAGCCGCCTTCTCACCAACACCGCGCTGACTGCCTCGTCAACAGCGCGGGCCTTGTATCAGAAGCCGCGCCGAACAAGCCCAAACGTTGCGGGCGCAATTCCAATGACGAAACCGTAGATAGCATTCACGCGGTACAAAGCGCACTTGAAGCGCACCTGGGACGCAGGGCTACACAGATCTTGACGGCGACTGAGAACGAACGCTTCGCTGGCATCGCGGGCAGAAGTGCGATCCGCGGTTCATGAACTGCTCGCGCACGATCGGCGTCCCGCAGCGCGGGCAGGGCTCGCCCTGGCGGCCGTAGACGTTGAGGCTGTGCGAGAAGTAGCCGGAGGCGCCGTTGACGTTGACGTACTGCGCGTCGAAGCTCGTGCCTCCCTCGGCCAGCGCCTTCTCGAGCACGTGGCGGATCTCGGTGAGCAGCGTGCGGACCTTCTGCCGGCTCAGCGTGTCCGCCGGCTGGTCGTAGTGGATGCGCGCGGCCCACAGCGACTCGTCGGCGTAGATGTTGCCGATGCCGCTGACCAGCGTCTGGTCGAGCAGGCCGCGCTTGATGCCGGTGCGCTTGCGGGCCAGCGCGGCCGCGAACGCCGCGTCGTCGAAAGCCGGGTCGAGCGGGTCGCGGGCGATGTGGGCGACCTGCGTCGGGAGGAGCGGCTCGTCCGTGCCGAAGCCGCCGTGCTCGCCGTCCGCCGTCGCCACCAGCTGGTCGACCGCCATCGAGCCGAAGATGCGCTGGTCCACGAAGTGCACCCACAGCTCGCCGTGAAGCGGGTGCTCGATGTGGAGGCGGATGCGCAGGAGCCCGGCCTCCACAGTCCCCGGCTCGCGCAGCAGGATCTGTCCGCTCATCCCGAGGTGGGCGACGATCGCCCGGCGCGGGCTGCCCACGAGCGGGATCCAGAGGAACTTGCCGCGGCGGACCGGAGTCTGCATGACGCGGCCGGTCAGGAGCGTCTCGAACGCGCCGGCCAACGGGTCGTGCCGCTTGAGCGAGCGCGGCTCGAACACCTCGACGCCGAGGATGGTCGCGCCCGTCACTGCCGGGGCGAGCCCGGCGCGGACGACCTCAACCTCGGGAAGCTCGGGCACGCCGCTCGTTCAACTCGGTCCACGCGGTCAGCGCGGCGGCCATCTCGGCCTGCTTCTTGCTGGTGCCCTCACCGCTCGCGGTGACGACGCCCTCCACCTCGACGGTCGCGTGGAACGTCTTGGAGTGGTCGGGGCCGGTGTTCGTGACCGTGTACACGGGCGCGCCGGCACCGCGGCGGGCGGCGGCCTCCTGCAGCGCGGTCTTCGGGTCCATCGCGGCGCCGAACCGGTCGGGATCCGCGAGCAGCGGCTCGATCAGCCGCAGGACCAGCGCGGTCGCGACGTCGCCGCCCCGGTCGAGGTAGGTCGCGCCGATGATCGCCTCGACGGTGTCGGCCAGGATGGACGCCTTCTCGCGGCCGCCGCTCTGGTTCTCGCCGCGGCCGAGCCGGAGGTACTCCCCCAGGCCGATGCCGCGGGCGACCTCCGCCAGGGCGACGGAGCTGACCAGGCTGGCGCGGCGCTTCGCGAGCTCGCCCTCGTCGAGGTCCGGGTTCTCGCGATACAGCTTGACGGTGACGGCCTGCCCCAGGATGGAGTCGCCGAGGAACTCGAGGCGCTCGTTGGTGGGGATGCCGCCGTGCTCGTACGCGTACGAACGATGGGTCAGCGCAAGCTCGAGAAGCTCGGGGGGGGTGGAGGCCCCCCCCGTCGGCGGCCGGGGGCGGGGGGGAGGGAT